>NZ_RXPT01000026.1:0-65115 GCF_003965585.1 Enterobacter sp. WCHEn045836 | reverse complement strand
CTTGTTGATCAGGTGTTTTGGACCAACGTTTTCAGAGATGGAGTTACCACCCCAGGAACCACAACCCAGAGTCAGGGAAGGTGCGAGTTTAAAGTTGTACAGGTCGCCGATACCACCCTGAGATGCAGGGGTGTTAATCAGGATACGTGCGGTTTTCATCTTCTGACCGAAGTGAGCAACACGCTCTGGCTGGTTGTCCTGGTCAGTGTACAGGCAAGAAGTGTGGCCGATACCGCCCATCGCAACCAGTTTCTCTGCTTTCTCTACCGCGTCTTCGAAATCTTTCGCGCGATACATCGCCAGAGTAGGGGACAGTTTTTCGTGAGCGAATGGTTCGCTTTCGTCGACAACTTTAACTTCACCGATCAGAATTTTGGTGGTCGCTGGAACAGTGAAGCCCGCAAGTTCAGCGATTTTATACGCTGGCTGGCCAACGATAGCCGCGTTCAGTGCGCCATTTTTCAGGATGATATCCTGAACCGCTTTCAGCTCTTTGCCCTGCAGCAGGTAGCCGCCGTGGCTGGCAAAACGTTCGCGAACAGCTTCGTAAACGGAGTCAACGACAACAACAGACTGTTCAGAAGCACAGATAACGCCGTTGTCGAAGGTCTTGGACATCAGTACAGACGCAACAGCACGTTTGATATCGGCTGTTTCATCAATAACCACTGGGGTATTACCTGCGCCTACACCGATAGCAGGTTTACCGGAACTGTATGCAGCTTTAACCATGCCAGGACCACCGGTCGCCAGGATCAGGTTAATGTCCGGGTGGTGCATCAGTGCGTTGGACAGTTCAACAGACGGTTGGTCAATCCAGCCGATCAGATCTTTAGGTGCGCCAGCAGCAATTGCAGCCTGCAGAACAATGTCTGCTGCTTTGTTGGTCGCGTCTTTCGCACGTGGGTGCGGAGAGAAGATAATTGCGTTACGGGTCTTCAGGCTGATCAGAGATTTGAAGATAGCGGTAGACGTTGGGTTAGTGGTTGGAACGATACCGCAAATAATGCCGATAGGTTCTGCAATGGTGATAGTACCGAAAGTGTCGTCTTCAGACAGTACGCCACAGGTTTTCTCATCTTTATAGGCGTTATAGATATACTCTGAAGCGAAGTGGTTTTTGATCACTTTATCTTCAACGATACCCATGCCGGATTCGGCTACGGCCATTTTAGCGAGAGGGATTCGAGCATCTGCAGCAGCCAGAGCGGCCGCGCGGAAGATTTTATCAACCTGTTCTTGGGTGAAATTGGCATATTCACGCTGGGCTTTTTTCACGCGCTCGACGAGGGCGTTCAGTTCAGCGATATTGGTAACAGCCATAATGCTCTCCTGATAATGTTTAAACTCTTTTAGTAAACCAGCGCTCGATACGTCACACAGTATAGACAGAGCCGATACGACTTGCGTAACACACAGTAAAACAATGGGTTACTTCCTGCTCCAGTACACTAATTTACTAAAAGAGCCTTACCTTAGCATCATCCCTTTTTGACAGGTGATCTCCCTGGGGGCGTAAGCAAGATTACTCACTTCTGAGTACGGAAATCATGATCTGCGTCAATTTTCCCCCAAGCTGATACCTTTCAGCAGGGTTATTTCTTTGAGATTATTCCAGTGTTAAATAATTAAGTAACTATTGGAAGTGGCGCTATCATTGCTTATACAAATATTTAACATCATGAAATGATAACGTTTTGGCGCAGATTTCTGGTGAAGTATGCGCATAAAAAGCGTATCTTCAGCGCGATTTTGACTGACTCCTGTCAGCCCCGGGGCATACGCAAAAGCGGAGCAAAATGTGATCTTATCGCTCTTTGATTTTCCTACATATTTTAAGTTTTTTATTGGTTTGTTTGCATTGGTTAACCCGGTGGGGATCATACCTGTCTTCATTAGTATGACCAGTTACCAGACGGCGGCGGCAAGGAACAAAACCAATCTCACCGCAAACCTGTCGGTCGCGATTATTCTGTTGACCTCCCTTTATCTTGGGGATGCCATCCTTCAGGTGTTCGGTATCTCAATTGATTCTTTCCGGATTGCGGGTGGGATCCTGGTGGTGACTATCGCCATGTCGATGATCAGCGGTAAGCTGGGGGAAGATAAGCAGAACAAACAGGAGAAGTCAGAAACCGCCATCCGCGAGAGCATTGGGGTGGTCCCGCTGGCGTTGCCTCTGATGGCCGGTCCCGGCGCGATCAGTTCGACGATTGTCTGGGGAACGCGCTACCACAACTGGATGCACCTGGTTGGCTTTTCTGTCGCCATCGCTGTTTTTGCTCTCTGCTGTTGGGGAGTGTTCCGCATGGCGCCCTGGCTGGTTCGCTTGCTGGGGCAGACGGGTATCAACGTCATTACCCGTATCATGGGTCTGCTATTGATGGCGCTGGGCATAGAATTCATCGTCACCGGTATTAAGAGCATTTTTCCGGGACTTTTGCACTGACATTTCATATGAAAGAACGGAGCCAACGGCTCCGTTTTTTTACGTGAATATCAGCAAATCATATAAATAAAGTTGAAATGCTTACATGTCATAATAAATTCTACTAATAATGTTCATTCCTTGCATTTCAAGAAGTTATATATTTTACCGTTACCCGCCTGCACAGAAATTCTTCAATCACTCTGTTATTTTACTCACATGATACTCTTGGGCTTGCTGAGAGATAACCGAAATGATATTAGTAATTTCAACGCTCCCTTAGAGGAATGTGCTAAATAATAACCAATTGTTAAGTTTTTGTACAAAACCACTCGATGATAGCGCAGCGACGCGCTCGCGGAGAACGTTTTCTCTATCATATTGAATAATTGAGCCTTTTTCGTTATTCAATGTCAGGCAAGGCTGCCCTCAAAGATTTGGTACTCGTCGTAAAAGAGAATTGCTTAACAAATTTGCAAAATGTATTGGCGTGCGTTTACGCCTTTTGATACTTTCCGGCCTAATATTTTGCAGCATAAAACAATAAGATGAGAATTATTTTCATAAAGTCATCTTCGCGAATATCCAGTACATGTCTCAGACAGGGGAGACGTGTCAAGAATCGACGCAAGACGGCCATACGAGCGGTCAGTAATAAAGAAGTCGGTGATAGCAAGAAGTAAAAAAAAGAACCTGACAGCAGCAAAAAAAACTCCTGCGCTGTACAGGCCCCAACAGGGGATTACACAGCTGGCGAAGGCCAGTAATTATAATGAGTGGAGTACCAACACAATGTCCATCATCACAAAAAAAAATCTGGTAGCGGCGGGGATTTTAACTGCGCTAATCGCGGGCAACGCTGCAATGGCTGCGGACGTCCCTGCAGGGGTACAGCTGGCTGAGAAGCAGACGCTGGTACGTAACAACGGGGCGGAAGTTCAGTCTCTTGACCCGCATAAAATTGAGGGCGTTCCTGAGTCAAACGTCAACCGCGACCTGTTTGAAGGGCTGCTGGTGACTGACGTAGAAGGCCACCCGGCACCGGGCGTCGCCGAAAAGTGGGAAAACAAAGATTTCAAAGTCTGGACCTTCCATCTGCGTAAAGATGCGAAATGGTCCGACGGTACGCCGGTTACCGCCGAAGATTTCGTCTATAGCTGGCAGCGTCTGGCGAATCCAAATACCGCCTCTCCGTATGCGAGCTACCTGCAGTATGGCCATATCGCCAATATCGATGACATCATCGCTGGTAAAAAACCGGTCACCGATCTGGGTGTAAAAGCGATCGATGCGAATACGTTTGAAGTGACGTTGAGCGAACCTGTTCCGTACTTCTATAAGCTGCTTGTCCACCCGTCCGTCTCCCCGGTACCAAAATCCGCAGTGGAAAAATTCGGTGAAAAATGGACCCAGCCTGCCAATATCGTGACCAACGGTGCTTATAAACTTAAAGACTGGGTGGTCAACGAACGTATGGTTCTGGAGCGTAACCCGCAATACTGGGATAACGCGAAAACCGTGATTAATCAGGTAACCTACCTGCCAATCTCTTCAGAAGTGACTGACGTTAACCGCTACCGCAGCGGCGAGATCGACATGACCTATAACAACATGCCGATTGAACTGTTCCAGAAACTGAAAAAAGAGATCCCGAAAGAAGTACATGTCGATCCGTATCTGTGCACCTACTACTACGAAATTAACAACCAGAAAGCACCGTTCACCGACGTACGTGTCCGAACTGCGCTGAAGCTGGCACTGGATCGCGATATTATCGTTAACAAAGTGAAAAACCAGGGCGATCTGCCAGCGTACAGCTACACCCCGCCGTATACCGATGGCATGAAACTGGTTGAGCCTGAGTGGTTCAAGTGGTCACAGGAAAAACGTAACGAAGAAGCGAAAAAGCTGCTGGCCGAAGCGGGATATACCGCAGATAAGCCACTGACGTTTAACTTGCTGTACAACACATCCGATCTGCACAAAAAACTGGCTATTGCCGTTGCCTCTATCTGGAAGAAAAACCTGGGTGCCAACGTTAAGCTGGAAAACCAGGAGTGGAAAACCTTCCTGGATACCCGCCATCAGGGCACCTTTGATGTGGCGCGTGCAGGCTGGTGTGCGGACTATAATGAACCGACATCCTTCCTGAATACCATGCTCAGCGACAGCTCGAACAACACCGCGCACTATAAGAGCCCGGCATTCGATAAGCTGATCGCTGAAACGCTGCAGGTTACTGACGATGCAAAACGTGCAGACCTGTACGCTAAATCAGAACAACAGCTCGATAAAGACTCGGCAATTGTACCGGTTTACTACTACGTGAACGCCCGTCTGGTGAAACCGTGGGTTGGGGGTTATACCGGTAAAGACCCGTTGGATAATATTTCCGTTAAGAATCTTTATATTATCAAGCATTAATGGCAATACGTGGGGCGGGCGTGGCTTGCCCCACTGTGTCTACTTTGTAACATTCATCAGGCACACGCCAGAAGGTACGGGCAATGTTGAAATTTATCCTGCGTCGCTGTCTAGAAGCGATACCAACGTTATTTATTCTAATTACAATTTCCTTCTTTATGATGCGTCTCGCGCCGGGAAGTCCATTCACGGGTGAACGTACGCTGCCACCTGAAGTGATGGCGAACATCGAAGCGAAATATCATTTAAACGATCCTATCTCCACGCAATACTTCAATTATCTGAAGCAACTGGCGCATGGCGATTTCGGGCCGTCATTCAAATATAAAGACTATTCCGTTAACGACCTGGTGGCGTCCAGCTTCCCGGTATCGGCAAAACTGGGTGCTGCAGCATTCTTATTGGCCGTTGTTCTCGGAGTCACCGCAGGCGTTATCGCCGCGCTCAGACAAAATACCAAATGGGATTATACGGTAATGGGGGTCGCAATGACCGGGGTGGTCATCCCCAGCTTCGTTGTCGCGCCATTACTGGTGATGATATTTGCCATCACGCTGAAATGGCTGCCCGGCGGCGGCTGGAACGGCGGGGCACTGAAGTTCATGATTTTACCGATGGTGGCACTTTCTCTGGCGTACATCGCCAGTATCGCGCGTATCACCCGTGGTTCGATGATTGAAGTATTACATTCTAACTTCATCCGTACCGCGCGTGCGAAAGGATTGCCGATGCGCCGGATTATTTTCCGTCATGCGCTCAAGCCAGCCCTGTTGCCGGTGCTTTCTTACATGGGACCTGCGTTCGTCGGTATTATTACGGGTTCAATGGTTATTGAAACTATCTACGGCCTGCCGGGTATTGGTCAGCTGTTCGTTAACGGCGCACTCAACCGCGACTATTCGCTGGTACTAAGCCTGACGATCCTCGTGGGAGCGTTGACCATTCTCTTTAACGCTGTTGTCGATGTGCTGTATGCCGTTATCGACCCGAAAATCCGTTACTAACTGGAGCACGCCATGATGTTGAGTAAGAAAAACAGCGAGGCGCTGGAAAACTTCAGTGAAAAACTGGAAGTAGAAGGTCGTAGCCTCTGGCAGGACGCCCGCCGTCGCTTTATGCATAACCGCGCGGCGGTCGCCAGTCTGATTGTTCTGGTGCTTATCGCGCTGTTTGTGACCCTGGCACCGATGCTGTCGCAATTCACCTATTTCGATACTGACTGGGGCATGATGTCCAGTGCCCCTGATATGGAGTCCGGCCACTACTTTGGTACGGATTCATCCGGCCGCGACCTGCTGGTGCGCGTCGCCATCGGTGGCCGTATCTCACTGATGGTGGGGATCGCTGCGGCGCTGGTGGCCGTGATTGTCGGCACGCTCTATGGCTCGCTCTCCGGTTATCTCGGCGGGAAAGTGGACTCGGTCATGATGCGTCTGCTGGAAATTTTAAACTCCTTCCCGTTCATGTTCTTCGTGATCCTGCTGGTGACCTTCTTCGGTCAGAACATCCTGTTGATCTTCGTGGCCATCGGGATGGTATCCTGGCTGGACATGGCGCGTATTGTTCGTGGCCAGACGCTGAGCCTTAAACGCAAAGAGTTTATCGAAGCGGCGCAGGTGGGTGGCGTCTCGACAGGGAATATCGTTGTCCGCCACATCGTTCCTAACGTGCTGGGCGTGGTGGTGGTGTATGCCTCGCTGCTGGTGCCAAGTATGATCCTGTTTGAATCATTCCTGAGCTTCCTGGGTCTGGGTACGCAAGAGCCTTTGAGTAGCTGGGGTGCGCTGCTGAGTGATGGTGCAAACTCAATGGAAGTTTCACCGTGGCTGCTGTTATACCCGGCGGGCTTCCTGGTCGTCACTCTGTTCTGTTTCAACTTTATCGGCGATGGCCTGCGTGATGCCCTCGACCCGAAAGACCGTTAAGGAGCGCCGTCATGACAATTATTGAAACGGCAACTGCGCCACAGGCGCAACAGCGAAGCGACCTTCTGCTGGATGTAAACGATCTCCGCGTTACCTTCAAGACGCCGGACGGGGATGTCACCGCCGTCAACGATCTCAACTTCAACCTGCGCGCGGGTGAAACGCTGGGTATCGTGGGCGAATCCGGTTCCGGTAAATCTCAGACGGCGTTCGCGCTGATGGGGCTGCTGGCGGCTAACGGTGTGATTGGCGGTTCCGCCAAATTTAACGGGCGTGAGATCCTCAATCTGCCTGAGCATGAGCTGAACAAGCTCCGTGCCGAGCAGATTTCGATGATTTTCCAGGATCCGATGACCTCGTTGAACCCGTACATGCGCGTCGGTGAGCAACTGATGGAAGTCCTGATGCTGCACAAAGGGTTGAGCAAAGCCGAGGCCTTTGAAGAGTCCGTTAAAATGCTTGATGCGGTCAAAATGCCGGAAGCACGAAAACGCATGCGCATGTTCCCGCATGAGTTCTCTGGCGGTATGCGCCAGCGTGTGATGATTGCCATGGCGCTGCTGTGTCGTCCAAAACTGCTGATTGCCGATGAACCCACCACCGCGCTGGATGTGACCGTTCAGGCGCAAATCATGACCCTGCTGAACGAGCTTAAGCGTGAGTTCAACACGGCGATTATCATGATCACTCACGACCTAGGCGTGGTTGCGGGCATCTGTGACAAAGTGCTGGTGATGTATGCCGGTCGGACCATGGAATATGGCAAAGCGCGCGATGTGTTCTATCAGCCTGCGCATCCGTACTCGATTGGTCTGTTGAATGCGGTGCCACGTCTTGATGCCGAAGGGGAATCCCTGTTGACCATTCCGGGCAACCCACCAAACCTGCTGCGTCTGCCGAAAGGCTGTCCGTTCCAGCCGCGCTGCCCGCATGCGATGGAAATCTGTAACAGCGCTCCGCCGCTGGAAGAGTTTGCACCAGGCCGTCTGCGCGCCTGCTTTAAGCCGCAGGAGGAGCTGGTATGAACGCATTAGATGAAAAAAGAAATGTGCTGCTTGAAATCGCCGACCTGAAGGTGCATTTCGACATCAAGGACGGTAAACAGTGGTTCTGGCAACCGCCGAAGACCCTGAAAGCGGTGGATGGCGTAACGCTTCGTCTGTATGAAGGGGAAACCCTGGGCGTGGTGGGAGAGTCCGGCTGCGGCAAATCGACCTTTGCGCGTGCCATTATCGGCCTGGTGAAAGCAACCGGCGGTAAAGTAGCGTGGCTGGGTAAAGATCTTCTGGGGATGAAACCCGATGAGTGGCGCGACGTACGCAGCGATATCCAGATGATATTCCAGGACCCGCTAGCGTCCTTAAACCCGCGAATGACCATTGGTGAAATCATTGCCGAGCCGCTGCGGACCTACCATCCGAAGATGCCGCGTCAGGAAGTACGCGATCGCGTTAAGGCGATGATGATGAAAGTGGGGCTGCTACCAAACCTCATCAACCGCTATCCGCATGAGTTTTCCGGCGGTCAGTGTCAGCGTATTGGTATTGCCCGTGCGTTAATCCTTGAGCCGAAGCTGATCATCTGTGATGAGCCCGTTTCCGCGCTGGACGTCTCCATTCAGGCACAGGTGGTAAACCTGCTGCAGAAGCTGCAGCGCGAGATGGGGCTGTCGTTGATCTTCATTGCGCACGACCTGGCGGTGGTGAAACACATTTCTGACCGCGTACTGGTCATGTACCTGGGTCATGCCGTGGAGCTGGGCACCTATGATGAGGTGTACCACAACCCACTGCACCCTTACACCAAAGCGCTGATGTCCGCGGTGCCAATTCCCGATCCCGATCTGGAAAAAAATAAAACCATCCAGCTGCTGGAAGGCGAGTTGCCGTCGCCGATTAACCCGCCATCAGGTTGCGTATTCCGTACGCGATGCCCACTGGCCGGGCCGGAATGTGCGAAAACACGTCCGGTTCTGGAGGGCAGTTTCCGACATGCGGTTTCCTGCCTCAAAGTAGACCCGCTATAATCGCAAGGGCTGACATGATGTCAGCCCTTATTTTTTGCGAGGTTACCGTGTCGAGTATATTCACCTCAGCCCGTCGGCGGCTTTATCATTTTTTATTCGATCCGAAAACGGTATCCGGACGCCGCTTCGAAGGGCTATGTGGGCTGTTTGCGCTGCTCAGCGTGGTGGTTATCTTCTATGAATCGGGGGCCGGGACGCAGTATCACATGACCTATGATGAATGGCATGTTTTTGTCTGGATCGAACTGATCATTACCCTGGTCTTTACAGCTGAATATCTGCTGCGTGTTGTCTGCTGGCCCAACCCGGCCAGATATGTCTTCAGTTTCTGGGGATTTATTGATTTAGCCACCGTCCTGCCGCTCTATGTAATGTGGTTGTGGCCGGAGATTAGCCTGAGCTATGTATTTGCCTGGCGAGCGATGCGCGTTATTCGGGTATTACGTATTCTGAAACTGCTGCGTTTTATGCCGTCATTACGGGTGTTCTGGAGCGCAATTATGAGCGCGCGGCATCAGCTCATTCTGTTTTATTCGTTTATTGCCATTGTCATGATTGTTTTCGGCGCGCTGATGTATCTGATCGAAGGGCCAAAATATGGCTTCACGACGCTGAACGCCTCCGTCTACTGGGCAATTGTCACCGTCACAACCGTTGGTTATGGAGACATCACGCCGCATACGCCGCTTGGGCGTATTGTCGCTTCGGTGCTGATTCTGATTGGGTATTCGGTGATTGCCATTCCGACAGGGCTTATTACCACGCATATGAGTAGTGCATTTCAGAGCCGCAAACTGCAGCGAAAATGTCCGCGCTGTCACCAGGCTGAACATGAGCTTAGCGCCCGGTACTGTAACCGTTGCGGGAGCGAGTTACCGGAGTAAATAAAAAAGGCTGCATTCGCAGCCTTTTATTATTCGCGCCAGATGATGTGGCACAGCTTATGGTCTTTCTCGCGGCACAGCAGCACGCGGGCGAAAATGTCATTAATTTCGCCACCATCTTCATCTGCCAGCCCAATCACCACTTCGGCAAAGAAGTCAGGATTCAGATCGAAATCCACGTGCTCAGCCCAGTCTTCAGCAGGATCGAATAACTCGGCGCCGCCGCGCTCTTCGAACTGCAAATTGAAGAGGATCACGTCTGCGGGATCGAGGTTATCAACCGCCAGTTCGAGAAAAATGTCATAAGCCTGCTCGAGCGTTTCGTCTTCGGTCAGGCGATTGTTCAGATCCATTTCCATGATGACTACCTGTTTAACATCGTTGGGCACGTTTTACAGCAACGGACTAAAGAAGTAAAACAGTCGTTCGGCAATTCTCTGCCACAGCGGACGTTTTACCCACAGTCTGGCATCCAGCAGGCGCGAACGGGAGATATAATCGTCCTGCACCGCGGCCAGGTCACCGCCGAATCCGGCATCATCAATGACCAGCGTGATTTCAAAGTTTAACCACAGGCTGCGCATATCCAGGTTTACCGTGCCCACCAGACTTAACTCACCGTCCACGAGGACGCTTTTGGTATGCAGGAGCCCGCCTTCAAACTGGTAGATTTTTACCCCGGCGGCAAGCAGTTCGCTAAAGAACGCGCGGCTGGCCCAGCCCACCAGAAGCGAGTCATTTTTGCGCGGCAGAATAATGCTGACATCAACACCGCGCTGTGCCGCAGTGCAAATTGCGTGCAGCAGGTCATCGCTGGGTACGAAGTAGGGCGTGGTCATGATCAGATACTCACGCGCTGCGTAAGTGGCCGTTAGCAGCGCCTGATGGATGAGATCCTCCGGGAAACCCGGCCCGGAAGCGATGGTGTGAATGGTATGGCCGCTGGCCTCTTCAAAGGGCATGATATTGCCATCCGGTGGCGGCGGGAGAATACGCTTGCCGGTTTCTATCTCCCAGTCACAGGAATAGACAATCCCCATGGAGGTGGCGATAGGCCCTTCCATCCTCGCCATCAGATCAACCCATTGGCCGACTCCCGAGTCCTGCTTGAAGAAGCGGGGGTCAACCATGTTCATGCTGCCGGTATAGGCAATATAGTTATCGATCATGATCATCTTGCGGTGCTGGCGAAGATCCATCCTGCGAAGAAACACACGTAGCAGATTAACCTTCAGCGCCTCAACCACTTCGATGCCGGCATTACGCATCATCCCGGCCCAGGGGCTGCGGAAGAAGGCGACACTGCCTGCGGAGTCCAGCATCAGGCGGCAGTGAATGCCCCGACGTGCGGCAGCCATCAGCGATTCCGCCACCTGGTCGGCCATCCCACCGGGTTGCCAGATATAGAACACCATCTCGATATTGTGACGGGCCAACTGAATATCGCGGATCAACGCCTGCATGACATCATCGGAAGAGGTCAGCAGCTGCAGCTGATTGCCTTTCACGCCTCCAATACCTTGCCGCCGTTCGCACAGCTTAAATAACGAGGAAGCAACACTGCTGTTCTCATCGGCAAAGATATGTTTACAGGCTTTAAGATCGTTGAGCCATTTGGCGGTCGAAGGCCACATGGCGCGGGCTCGCTCGGCACGGCGCTTACCCAGATGAAGCTCACCGAAAGAGAGATAGGCAATAATTCCCACCAGCGGCAGGATATAAATTATAAGAAGCCAGGCCATGGCAGAGGGTACGGCTCTGCGCTTCATCAGGATGCGTAATGTCACACCCGCGATTAACAGCCAGTATCCCAGAATGACCAGCCAACTCACCACGGTGTAGAAGGTTGTCATAGGTAAAAAAATCCTTTTGAAAGCGTATTGTTATGAGTGTACGCATCAGGAATCATCTGGCAAATAAAAACGCCAGGTAAAAGCGCTGGTTTGCCGCGGGGTTGGGTTTATAATGGCCTTTCTTTTAGAGAAAAAGTGTTAGAGAAAGAGTTGTAGACATGAAGCGCAGTAGAACTGAAGTAGGGCGCTGGCGCATGTTGCGACAGGTGAGTCGTCGTAAGGCTCGTTGGCTGGAAGCTCAATCCCGCCGCAATATGCGTATACACGCCATCAGAAAGTGTGGACTGACCCGGCACCGCAATGCGTTGCTGTTCGCAGTCCAGGATATCTGAGATCCATCAGGGCACCGAAAGGTGCCCAATGATTTTATGGCGTCTGATTTTTTGGGAATCGCGTTTTTGCAGCGCTATTCCTGTTGTGTTTAGCAAAAGGAGGGAGAAGTGTTTGCGGAGTTTGGTGTACTGAATTTCTGGACGTACGTTGTCGGCGCATTTTTTATCGTACTGGTGCCAGGGCCGAATACCTTGTTTGTGCTGAAAACAGGGATTGGTCATGGCGTTAAAAAAGGGTATCTCGCCGCCACCGGCGTGTTTATTGGCGATGCCGTCTTGATGTTCCTTGCCTGGGCGGGCGTTGCCGCGTTAATCCAGACCACCCCGGTGCTGTTTAATATCGTACGCTATCTCGGGGCGTTTTATCTGCTCTGGCTGGGGGCCAAAATGCTCTGGTCGGTGGTGAACCGTCAAAATAATACGCAGGAAAGCGGTACCGAGCCTGCCAGTATGATCATGAAACGCTCGCTGGTACTGAGCCTCACAAATCCAAAAGCGATTCTTTTCTACGTCTCGTTCTTTGTTCAGTTCATTGACGTGAATGCGAAAAACACCGGAACCTCTTTCCTGATCCTCGCGACCACGCTTGAGTTAATCAGCTTTATGTATATGAGCTTCCTGATCTTCTCAGGCGCTTTTGTCACGCGTTATCTGAAAACGAAAAAGAAACTGGCAAAACTAGGGAACGGCCTGATAGGACTGTTGTTTGTCGGGTTTGCGGCCAGATTAGCGTCGCTGCATTGATTGAATGAAAGGCTCCTGAGGGAGCCTTTTTTATTCTGTTTGACAGCCCCTCACCATTTAGTTGTATAGTACAACTAAATGGTGAGGAAATACTATGCACAGCGAAACCCCCGTAGTCAGCGTCATCCGTCGTTCCTCGCGTCTTATGGTGCGAGAGTTAGGTTTTATGGCTTCAACCCTGGCCTCAACAAATTACTCACCCTCGGCAGTCCACACTCTCGTCGAAATCGCATTACGCAAAGAGATGACGGCGGGTCAACTGGTGCAGTTACTGGGGCTGGAGAAATCGAGCGTCAGCCGTATGCTGGCTCGCCTGATTGCTGCAGGCGAACTTGAAGAGGTGGTGTCAACGGAAGATGCCAGAACGAAGAGCCTCAGGTTAACCGGGAAGGGCCGTGATACGGTCAATAAAATCAATGCCTATAGCAACGAGCGAGTTGTCTCAGCAATACAGTCCCTGCAGCCTGCCCAGCAGCAGATCATCTCTCAGGGGCTATCTCTGTATGCCAATGCGCTGCTGGCGTGTCGCGAGACGGGTCTCGACACTCGCCCGGATGAGCTAAAAATTGTGCAGGGTTATCTTCCCGGCATGATTGGCCGCATCGCAGAGATGCACGGGAGTTACTACGCGCGCGAGCATAATTTTGGTCGCTTCTTTGAGGCCAAAGTGGCCTCCGGTCTGGCTGAATTTAGTGGTCGACTGGACAAACCCTGCAATCAGATATGGCTGGCGGTGTTGAACGACAGAATCGTGGGGTCGGTAGCCATTGATGGCGAGGATTTAGAGCAGGGTGAAGCCCATCTGCGCTGGTTTATTATCGACGACGGCTGTCGGGGGCATGGTGCGGGGAAAAAATTACTGAACGAAGCCATACTTTTTTGCGACAGTGTCGGATTTTCTGCTGTGCATCTCTGGACGTTCAATAAGCTGACTACTGCCCGACGTCTGTATGAGTCATTTGGTTTCATGCTGGCAAAAGAGTGGGAAGGCGACCAGTGGGGAAGCCTTATTACGGAACAGCAATTTACCCGGCGCAGAGATGCATAATCACCGCCATAAAAAAGGCTCCGTTTCGGAGCCGCTTTTGTATCAGAACACTTTCTTGTACGGCCGAACAGTCACTTTCGCGTACACACCTGCAGCCACATACGGATCGGCGTCAGCCCAGGCCTGAGCGGCCTCCTGGGATTCAAACTCGGCAATCACAGTAGATCCAGAAAAACCGGCAGCGCCAGGATCGTTGCTGTCGACAGCTGGCATTGGGCCAGCGGTCAGTAAACGGCCTTCATCCTGCAACAACTGTAAGCGTGCCAGATGGGCAGGGCGTACAGACAGGCGTTTTTCCAGGGAATCTGCGACATCTTCAGAGTAAATCACGTAAAACACGGTGAAGCTCCTTAACCATTAAAAGTGTCAGTTACGTTATGTGAAAGGACAACTGCGTGCAATGTAAAATAAAAACATTGTTAATACCCTGATCTGAGTGCCTCTTTTTTGGCCTCTTCAGCGCTTAAATTGCGCCAGAACAAAGTGTCTTATTGAATATGATTGCTATTTGCATTTAAAATCACAGTTCGGTTTTTTAACGTTGATGATTATGACTTCGATGACCCTTGATTTACCTCGCCGCTTTCCCTGGCCGACGTTGCTTTCTGTCGTGATTCACGGTGCTGTTGTGGCGGGTTTGCTCTATACCTCGGTTCATCAGGTTATTGAAATGCCAGCTCCCTCGCAGCCAATTTCAGTGACGATGGTTTCGCCTGCGGATCTTGAGCC
Source organism: Enterobacter sp. WCHEn045836 (assembly GCF_003965585.1). Classification (NCBI taxonomy): domain Bacteria; kingdom Pseudomonadati; phylum Pseudomonadota; class Gammaproteobacteria; order Enterobacterales; family Enterobacteriaceae; genus Enterobacter; species Enterobacter sp. WCHEn045836. The sequence goes on along the minus strand of NZ_RXPT01000026.1, from coordinate 50,722 downwards.
GCCACAGGTTGCACCTCCTCCGCCACAGCCGGTTGCTGAGCCGGAGCCAGAACCCGAGCCTGTTCCGGAACCGCCAAAAGAAGCGCCGGTGGTGATCCACAAACCTGAACCTAAACCAAAACCGAAGCCGAAGCCAAAACCGGTGAAAAAGGTGGAGGAACGTCCTAAACGCGAAGAACGTCCGATTGAACCGCGCGCCACGCAGACGGTAGAAAACACAGCGCCTTCACGGCCGGTGATGAATAACACGCCAGCGACCGCAAAACCGACGACAACCGCGCCAGCGGGCCCGCGTGCCGTAAGCCGTAATCAGCCTCAATATCCGGCTCGCGCTCAGGCGTTGCGCATTGAAGGTCGTGTGCGGGTTAAATTTGACGTGACCCCGGATGGCCGGGTTGATAACGTTGAAATCTTGTCTGCTCAACCTTCTAATATGTTTGAGCGCGAAGTGAAATCGGCGATGCGCAGATGGCGTTATGAGCCAGGTAAGCCGGGCAGTGGGTTGATCGTTAATATTGTTTTCCGCCTGAACGGCGGGGCACAGATGGAATAAGAAAAGCCTCCGAAAGGAGGCTTTTTTTTGCCAGTCAATCAGGCCTGAGGCAGCTGTCGGGGTTTACCCTCGCTGTCGACTGCCACATAAATAAACAGCGCTTCTGTCGCTTTATAACGCTGTCCAATCGGTTCAGAAGAGACTTTTTTCACCCAGACTTCGATATTGATGGAAATCGACGTGTTGCCGCGCTTAACACAGCGCGCGTAGCAGCAAACCACATCACCCACTGCGACCGGGCGCAGGAAGGTCATGCCGTCCACTCTCACGGTGACCACACGCCCATGGGCGATCTCCTTTGCCAGAATTGCGCCGCCCATATCCATCTGCGACATCAGCCAGCCGCCAAAAATATCGCCATTGGCATTGGTGTCCGCGGGCATTGCCAGTGTGCGTAAAACCAGTTCGCCCTGAGGGGCGTCATTTGTTGTCATTGTTTTAAACTCGTAACGGAAGACTTCAGGCGGGATGCTACTATGATTTTCGGCTGGAGAGAATAGACCAGAACGCCTGCCGCGTACGTTCTGGTCGGTCATTCATCAGTGCTTATCATCCTGCGGCATATGCCGGTAGATATAAACGCCGCTTAACAGGGTAAAGATAAGCGTCAGCGCCGTCAGGCCAAAGACCTTGAAGTTGACCCAGATATTCTGCGGCAGCCAGAAAGCGATGTAGATATTTGCCAGACCGCAGAGAATAAAGAACAGCGCCCAGGCAATATTCAGACGAGACCACACTTCCTGCGGCAGCGTCAGCTCTTTACCCAGCATGCGCTGGATCAGCGGCTTTTTCATTACCCACTGGCTGATCAGTAATGCACCCGCAAACAGCGCGTAAATCACCGTGACCTTCCATTTGATAAATTCATCATTGTGGAAGAACAGGGTCAGCCCACCGAACACGGCCACCAGTGCGAACGTAATCAGGGCCATTTTTTCGACTTTACGATAGCGAACCCAGCTGTAGATCAGCACGATAGCGGTAGCCACGATCAGCGCCATCGTGGCCGCATAAATGTCATACAGCTTATAAAACGCGAAAAACACGACCAGCGGTAAAAAATCAAGAAACTGCTTCATTCTGTGATTCCATCTTCTGTGTAGGGACGGGTACAGCGATGTACCCGGCCTCAGGATTACTGACGAATTAACATATACAGGCGGAACAGATAGACCAGCAGTACCGCTGATATCAGGTTGCTCAGCGTATTTGCCACCACCGCACCCACATTTGGCGTGAGTACGGCAAAGTTAGGTGCAAACAGCAGCAGGAGCGTTTTGGCCAGAAGCCAGCCAATCACGGCCGGTGCAACCAGACGCATATTCGCCCATGCCAGTCTGACGCTGCTGCGCATCGCGGTGAAGATCCCCATTTTGTCCTGTACCACCATCACCGGAGCAAACGCGAGGACGATAGCCAGCAACACACCCGGAACCACAACGAGCATAATGCCCATTTGCACCAGCAGGGTGGTTAAAAAGATAAGAATAAACAGCTTAGGCAATACCGGCGCACTGGCACCAATTGCCCGTAAGGCGCTGACACGATGACCGGCGGAAACCAGTTGAATCATCAGCAGGACGCCGCCCGCCAGAATGGCATTGCCGATCAGACCCGAGAAGGTTGATGCTGCAGACGCCCGCAGCAAAATTTGTTGCTGCTCCGGCGTCATGTTTTGCACCAGCTCAAACAACCCCACGCTACCTGCAAGGTGGTCGCCCTGGCTGAGGCTGGCTATCTGTTCTTCACTCGGAGAGAACGCGTGACCCAGCACCACCGTAATAAAGGCACATAACAACGCGATCAGCAAAAAGGTTACGAACTGATTGCGGAAAAAGTTTCCCGTGTCACGGTAGACAGACTTCGCCGTGATAGACATGCACTCTCCTTGAGTATTGCAGGTGTTAATTAGCCAGCGATTGTACACCGGATAACGCGGTCGTGGCAGCATCAAGGCTTGTATGGAAAAGCATATCTTTGTAAAGCGGCGGTAATCCGAAGCGCGCGCGGGCACGATTACAGGCGTCGTTGACCTGTCCATCTTCACCAGACATCGCAAACTCCCGGCACGGGCTGGGGCGATCCGCATAGATGGAACAGCGGGTCGACACGCCTGGCTCACCGTGTAGCGCCACACAGCGTGCCTGCTTTTGATTCGTACCGCTCATGCATCGCAGAAAGGGGGATAACGGTTCAGTGAGATGAACCGGAACAGTACCGCCGCCATCGCTGGCTTCGGCCCAGTAGAAAGAGACTCGAAAATACGCACAACAGGCTCCGCACGTCATGCACGGGTTCATATCACTCATGGCACACCTGCAAAAAAGAACGCATCAAATCACATTGTGAGAGCGCTAAATTATCCAGCCGCCATCAGAAGAGCAAGAGGGGAAAAAGGGAAAATTTTGTAACCGGGAAATGCCAAAAATTGACGTAGGAACAACTTATCGCTTTATGGTGTGTCACCAAAAATTAACCCAGATCAATGAATGTTAACTTACTGGTTTTAATGTGATCTGTGACAGATCACTTATTACCCTTTTGTGAGTATATTCTCATCCGCAATTAAAACCACAACGATGGAGCGGATATGAAAAAATTAGCGGTGGCAGCCCTTATCTTAAGCAGTCTCTCTGGCGGCGCGTATGCGCATGAAGCAGGTGAATTCTTTATTCGTGCCGGTTCGGCAACGGTACGTCCGACAGAAGGTTCTGATAACGTACTGGGCATGGGCGGCTTTAACGTCAGCAACAATACCCAGTTAGGTTTAACGTTCACGTATATGGCGACGGATAACATCGGCGTTGAACTTCTTGCGGCGACGCCATTCCGTCATCGCGTCGGTTTAGGCCCAACCGGTGATATCGCCACGGTGCACCATCTGCCGCCAACGCTGATGGCGCAGTGGTACTTTGGTGACTCAAGCAGCAAACTGCGTCCTTATATTGGCGCGGGCGTGAACTACACCACCTTCTTCGATGAGAAATTCAACGATACCGGTAAAGAGGCCGGACTGACCGATCTCAGCCTGAAAGATTCGTGGGGCGTGGCAGGACAGGTGGGGATGGACTATCTCATTAACCGCGACTGGTTAATTAACGCCTCGGTCTGGTATATGGATATTGATACCGATGTGCGCTTCAAGGCGGGCGGACAGCAACAAAGCATCAGCACCCGTCTGGATCCGTGGGTGTTTATGTTCTCTGCGGGTTATCGTTTCTGATTCTAGCTTCCGGGACTGGCCAGAACATGGCCAGTCTTTCTGTCGGCTTACCTCTACGGTTGCCCCTCCATGTTCCAGCGGGCAGAACCCATATCCTGAAATACACGCTCGTCTGTGAAGGGCGGGAAGGTGGCTCGTTTTGCCGCGTCGGCTAAAGCCTGGCAATACGCTTTGTCTCCGCCTTTTATCTCCAGGTTCTGCAGTAGCCCGTCGACGGTAAAGTCGAGATGCATGTTGCATCGCTTACCATTCCAGGCGTGTGGATCGGCCAGCGCCGAGTCCAGCGCTTGCTTTATCGCGGCAGCCTGTTGACCATAGATATCCTTATCGGAGACTTTACCGGACTGCTTATAGGAGCACGAGTCGAGAGCGGTTTTCTTCTGACAACCTTCAGGCGCGAGAGGAGCACAGCCCGTTATTGCTGTGGCAAGGCATACCAGCATCACTACTTTTTTCATTGTTAAGTCCGTTTATCGAAATTATTTTATTGTACAACGTTTTAAATAAGCCCCGGAATTCCGGGGCTTAAGTTTCTCACCAGCCTCTCTAGCGTACAACCAGTACCGGGCATTTTGCGTGGCGTACCACAACCGCCGCGTTTGAACCTAAAAGGTAGGTTGTGATGTCCGGTCGATGGGACGCAATGATAATGAGGTCAGCGTTGATACTGTCAGCCAGCTTCAGAATCTGATCTTTAGGTGCACCTGAGATGGCGTGTGTCTCCACACGATCGGCAGGTAAATTGAACTGCTTAACCATCTCTTTGAGCTTCGTAAGGGCTTCCTCCTGGATCTCCGCCAGCTTTGGCATTTCAACCGAATACGCCAGCCCAAGCGATGAATAGTACGGGAAAGAAGGCACTACCGTCAGAAAATGGATTTTACCGTTACCGATTGCTGCGTTTGCCTGAACATAGGGAATCACCTGTTCGGTCAGACGACTTTCAGAGATATCGACAGGGACTAAAATTGAATTAAACATACCTCACCTCCTGTTTGTTTTTTATCCACTTTAAGTGTAGTGCTGCCATTATTAATGGCGCTGTGCTTGCCATTAAAATGGGAGATGAGGCAGCTTTTTTGACGGGGGTGAAGCCCCCGTCACCTGGCGGTTTACTTCTGGATAAGATAGCGAATGGTCGGGCCATCCTGCTGAATATCCAGTACGGTGTAGCCGTGGTTTTTGGCATCCAGAGGAATGTTGTTGATGGACTGCGGGCAGTCGCTCACCACTTCCAGAATTTCCCCTTTTTGAAGCTGCGGGAGCGCTTCAAGCGTGGCGACAGCGGGGTAAGGACACGGTTCACCGACCATATCAAGGCGGTAGTCAGGCACAATCTCTTTCATGCTGCATTCTCCTGGGGTTCAGGTTTAACCGTGGCACGGCGGAAGAAACGTTTCTCTTGCGCGACAACCAGTAAAAAAGCGACCAGCAGCAGGACGTAGGTCACCAGCAGCCCGCCGAGCGGGCCAAACGTGCTGAGCAGATTCACCTTGTCCCAGTTCGTGGCCAGCACCGGGGACAAATCGTCCCAGTACCAGGCCAGCAGGGTGGAGCCGATAACGTTCCCCAGACCTACCCACCAGTAATGCACCTGACCTTCAACTGCGCGGTACATCCAGCCGGTTTCACACCCGCCAGCCAGTACAATTCCGAAGCCAAACAGCAGGCCGCCAATCACCGCGTTCGGACCAGCCCACATGATTTTCGGCTCAACACCCAGCTGCACATAGCTGAAGATGCCAATGGCGCTTACCGCCATACCCGCAATAATCGCTTTGGCCATCATCGTACGGCCGGTGATCCACATATCGCGAAACGCCGAGGTGAAGCAGATCTGCGCACGTTCTATCAGCAGGCCGAAACCGACACCGAACAGCATGGCCAGGCCCAGCTTAGGCTGGTTGAGCGCCGTACAGAGCGCCCAGGCGACCATGGCGAAAAAGACCAGCATGCCGAGACGAAAACGACGACGCGCCTGCGAAGGCTTTTGCGTCAGCGGCGAGGCAGCGCTGACCTTCACCATTTTGACCGGAATGCGGAACAGCGGCAGAAGGGTAAACTTAGCGCCAAAGTACGAGCCAATCGCCGTGGCGACAGCAAAAAACCAGGCGTGCAGCGAAAACTGTGGAATGCCGGTAAAGAAAGCGGCCAGGTTACACCCCATCGCCAGACGGGCGCCGAACCCGGCAATCATGCCGCCGACAATCGCCTGCATAACGCGTATCCGGCTTTTAGGCATTCGCAACTTAACGTTGTTAGCCCACAGCGCGGCGGCAAAACAGCCCCCGAACATGCCGATAATCATCATACCGTCGATGCGGGTCAGCGGTGTGCCATCCAGGCGAATGAGCTTAAAGTAACCCCACTCTTCGGTATGCACGCCCGCGAGTTGCAGCAGTTGTCCACCCCAGCGGGTGAACTCGCCGGTCACGGCCCAGAAGGTGCCGGTAATGCCGAAATAGTAGGTGGAAAGGATCCCCGCCGCGATGACGGCCGGTACAGGTGACCAGAACTTAACCAGGTAAGTCTGTTTGAAGTATTGCCATGACATGAGTAAGCCTCTGAACTCAGAAGGTTTAAAGCTGAAAAGAGACCAAATCATACGCTTACGGCAAGGTTTGAAAAGCCATTCACGCCGAAAATATCGATGGGATCAATTTTGGCGTAACGCTTAAGTGATAGCGGGAATATAAGAGGAAGACCGTCTGGCTGAGTCGCCAGACGGTGGAAGGGTCATGCTTTACGCGTTGCGGCTTTCATCGCCGTAACAAATGCTTTGAGTTCAGTCAGCATCTGCTCGGGCTTGTCCACGTTCTTCTCAATGATTTTGACGATAGCAGAGCCGGAGATCGCGCCTGCCGCTTTTGCGTCAATTGCCGCCGTAACCTGATCCGGGGATGAAATCCCGAATCCCTGCAGCGGAGGTGCTGCGTGGTATTCAGCCAGTTTTTCTAACAGATGGTGCAGCGGCAGCGCGGCTTTGTTCTCTGCACCCGTCACGCCCGCACGGGAGAGCAGGTAGGTGTAACCACGGCCGTAAGAGGCAATCTGGCGCAGCAGTTCGTCATCCGCGTTTGGCGGGCAGATGAAAATCGGCGCTACGTTGTGACGCATAGCCGCCTGGCGGAATGGTGCAGACTCTTCAACCGGGACGTCGGCCACCAGCACGGAGTCAACGCCGACCCGCGCGCACTCGGCATAAAATTCGTCGATTCCGCGGTTAAAGACCAGGTTGGCATACATCAGCAGGCCAATCGGAATGGTCGGGTGCTTCTGACGGATCGCGGCCAGCATCTCAAAACACTGCGTTGGAGTCACACCCGCGGCAAAGGCACGCAGGGTGGCGTTTTGAATGGTCGGGCCATCCGCCAGAGGATCAGAGAAAGGGATCCCCAGCTCCAGCGCATCCGCACCGGCTTCTATCAGGGCGTCGATAATTTTTAGCGACTGCTCCGGGCCCGGATCGCCCAGGGTGACGAAGGGAACGAACGCGCCTTCCTGGCGGGATTTCAGTTGTGCAAATGCGTTATCATAGCGTTCCATCAGATTTCCCCTCGTGCTTTCAGAATATCGTGAACGGTGAAGATATCTTTGTCACCGCGACCGGAAAGGTTAACGACCAGCAGTTGCTCTTTTTCCGGATTTGCTTTCATCATTTTCAGCGCGTGCGCCAGGGCATGCGAGGACTCCAGCGCCGGGATGATCCCTTCGTTACGACACAGCGTCTTAAACGCGTCCAGCGCTTCGTCATCGGTAATGGAGACGTAGTCCGCGCGTCCGGTGCTATTCAGGAACGCATGCTGTGGCCCGACGGACGGGAAGTCCAGACCGGCAGAGATAGAGTACGACTCTTCAATCTGGCCCTCATCGGTCTGCATCATCGGCGCTTTCATGCCGAAGTAGATCCCCACGCGGCCATGTTTCAGCGGTGCGCCGTGCTCACCGGTTTCAATCCCGTGACCAGCAGGCTCCACGCCAATCAGACCAACACGGGTTTCGTCGATAAAATCAGCGAACATCCCGATAGCGTTTGATCCCCCGCCCACGCAGGCGATCACCGCATCCGGCAGACGACCTTCTTTTTCAAGGATCTGGGCTTTGGTCTCTTCACCAATCATGCGCTGGAATTCACGCACGATAGTCGGGAACGGGTGTGGGCCAGCGGCCGTGCCAAGCATGTAGTGCGCGGTTTCATAGCTGCCAGACCAGTCGCGCAGCGCTTCGTTACAGGCATCTTTCAGCGTGGCTGAACCACTGTGCACCGGGATCACTTCTGCACCCATCAGACGCATACGGAACACGTTTGGAGACTGACGCTCAACGTCTTTCGCTCCCATATAGATGCGGCATTTCAGGCCGAGCAGGGCGCTGGCCAGTGCCGATGCCACACCGTGTTGACCCGCACCGGTTTCGGCGATGATCTCGGTTTTGCCCATCCGTTTTGCCAGCAGCGCCTGTCCTAACACCTGGTTGGTTTTATGCGCGCCACCGTGCAGCAGGTCTTCACGCTTGAGGTACAGCGTGGTTTTGGTGCCAGCGGTCAGGTTACGGCATTTGGTCAACGCCGTTGGACGTCCCGCGTAGTTTTTCAGCAGGTCAGTAAATTCAGCCTGAAACGCTGGGTCTTTCTGTGCGCTCACAAACGCTTCTTCAAGCTGGCGCAGCGCGGGCATCAGGATCTGCGGAACGTACATTCCACCGAACTCACCAAAATACGGGTTTAGTAATGTCGTCATTTTTTCTTCCTTAATATGCACGCAGAGTTTTGAATACCGAGGCCAGCTTACTGGCATCTTTGATGCCCGGTTGCGACTCTACGCCTGAATTGAAATCGAGGCCTGCGCAGCCGGTTTTGGCTGCTTCCACACAGTTATCCGGGCTAAGTCCACCCGCCAGCAGGACATTGTCCAGCACTTCACCGTTCAGCAGTGACCAGTCAAAACGCTGGCCTGTACCGCCCTGGCCGTTATCGAGCACGTATTTATCAACATGATTCAGGTTACGCGCGGGGAGGGCACTGCCGACGCTCTGCGCTTTCCAGATCTGAACTTGAGGAGCCAGCACGGCACGCAGGGCATCGATGTACGCCTGATCTTCATCACCGTGCAACTGTACTGCGCTCAGGGATAACGCTTCGGCTTTTGCCGCCACGTCAGCAATATCAGCGTTACGGAAGACGCCCACATAGCTGAGTGGGGCGGCCGCGATCACCTTGCGTGCCTGCTCATCGCTCACCGCACGCGGTGAGGAGTCCACAAAGATCAGCCCGCCGTAAATAGCCCCCGCCTCATAGGCGGCCTAGGCATCCTGTTCGCGGGTTAAGCCGCACACTTTGTTTTCACCCAACAACACGCGACGCACTGCGGCATTGAGATCGTCATGTGCCATCATCGCGGAGCCAATCAGGAAACCGTTGGCGAAGTGGCTCAGTTCGCGCACCTGGGCGTAGCTGTTGATCCCGGATTCACTGATAACGGTCACGCCAGAACCCAGACGCGGTGCCAGCTGGCGCGTACGGTTCAGGTCAATTGACAGATCGCGCAGATCGCGGTTATTGATCCCAACCACTTTGGCCTGCAGTGCAATAGCGCGCTCCAGCTCCTCTTCGTTGCTCACCTCGGTCAGCACGCCCATGTTGAGGCTGTGTGCTACCGCAGCCAGCTGGCGATACTGCTCATCGTCGAGCACCGAGAGCATCAGCAGGCAGGCGTCAGCCTGGTAAAAACGCGCCAGCCAGATCTGATACGGGTCGATAATAAAGTCTTTGCACAGAATCGGTTGCGGCGCGATGCCGCTGACCACAGGCAGAAAATCAAAGCTGCCCTGGAAATATTTCTCATCCGTCAGCACGGAGATCGCGGACGCATGATGCTTATAAATGCCGGCAATACGCGCCGGATCGAAATCCTCGCGGATAACGCCTTTCGATGGGGACGCTTTTTTGCACTCAAGAATAAATGCGGTGCGCGCGCCCTGCAGGGCATCATAGAAACGACGGCTACTTGGGACGACGTCGTTCTGAAAACTGGCAAGCGGTTGCTGCGCTTTGCGGGCTTCCACCCAGATGGCCTTATCGGCAACGATTTTCGCTAAAACGGTCTGCATTCTTTACCCTCTTGCCGCAAGTGCGGTAACGCGATCGTAAGCTGCACCAGAGCGCAGTACGTCCAGAACTTTTTGTGCGTTGGCTTTGAGGTCCTCCTCGCCGTGCAATCGCATCAGCATGGCGACGTTGGCTGCCACGGCAGCCTCATGGGCGACCTCTCCCTTACCTTGTAATAAGCGCGTGAGAATGTCACGGTTTTCTTCTGGCGTGCCGCCTGCCAGTGCCTCCTGGTGATATGGCGTTAAACCAAAGTCAGCGGCTTCAAGCTGGTAGCTCAGGATCTCGCCGTCGCGCAGTTCCGCGACCAGGGTTGGCGCGTGAAGCGACACTTCATCCATCCCCCCGCTGTGAACCACTGCCGCGCGCTGATAACCGAGCACGCGCAGGGTTTCTGCAATCGGCAGGACCAGCTCCGGGCTGTAAACGCCGATCAGTGCCAGCGGCGGATGAGCCGGGTTGATCAGTGGCCCCAGCACGTTAAACAGCGTGCGCGTTTTAAGCTGCTGGCGAACCGGCATCGCGTGGCGGAAACCAGTGTGATACTTCGGCGCAAACAGGAAGCAGACGCCCAAATCGTCCAGCGCTTCACGGGAGCGTTCGGCGTTCATATCCAGGTTAATACCGAAGGCAGCCAGCAAATCGGATGACCCCGAGCGGCTGGAGACGCTGCGGTTACCGTGTTTCGCCACTTTCAGGCCACACGCTGCGGCCACGAAGGCGCTGGCGGTGGAGATATTGATGCTGTTGCTGCCATCTCCCCCGGTGCCGACGATATCCGCGAACTGATAATCCGGGCGTGGGAAGGGGGCGGCATTTTCCAGCAGGGCCGTGGCGGCACCGGCAATTTCTTGCGGGCTTTCGCCGCGCACTTTCATGCTTACCAGCGCGGCCGCCAGCTGTTCAGGTTTCAGCTCACCGCGAACCACGGCGGAGAAGAGCTGGTGGCTCTCCTGCTGGCTCAGGGTCTGCGCCTGATACAGTTTTTCAAGAATCGGTTGCAGCGTGTTGGTCTGCTCCAGTTTCTGCAACGCCCAGTCCAGCGTCTGCTCCAGCAGACGCGCGCCGTGGGTCGTGAGAATCGACTCCGGATGGAACTGCATGCCGCAGACGCGATCCGCATCGTGGCGCACGGCCATCACCATCCCTTCAAACGAGGCGTTAATGGTCAGGCCGGCAGGGATGTTACTGCCTACCAGCGAGTGGTAACGCGCAACCGGCAGTGGATTCGGCAGCCCGGCAAACATCGCCTGGCCGTCATGTTCAATGCTGGAGGCTTTGCCATGCAGAATTTCGCCTGCCTGACCCACGTAGCCGCCATAGGCTTCCACTATCGCCTGGTGACCCAGGCAGATGCCGATAATCGGCAGTTTACCGCGCATACGGGTCAGCAGCTCCGGCATACAGCCTGCTTCGCTGGGGGCTCCGGGGCCAGGGGAGAGCATCAGCACCGGGTTTTGCATGGTTGCCAGACGGTCTATCAGCTTCTGTGCCGGAACATGGTTACGATAGATAACGACGTTATGACCATTCGCACGCAGCTGATCTGCCAGGTTATAGGTAAAAGAGTCGATGTTATCGAGCAGCAGAATGTCAGCCATCAGAAAGTCTCCTGTGCGTGATGTGCGGTAGCAATGGCGCGCAATACCGCGCGGGCTTTACTGCGGGTTTCGTCAGCTTCAGACTGCGGAACAGAATCAAGAACAATGCCTGCGCCCGCCTGCACGGTGGCGATACCGTCTTCGACGTAGGCGGAGCGGATCACAATGCAGGTATCCAGATCGCCGTGGGCGGTGAAATATCCCACTGCACCGCCGTAGCTTCCGCGACGGCGTCCTTCAGCTGCAGCAATCAGTTGCATAGCACGGACTTTCGGCGCGCCGCTCAGCGTACCCATGTTCATACAGGCGCGGTAGGCGTGGAGCACGTCGAGGTCGCTGCGCAGTTCGCCCACCACGCGGGACACCAGATGCATGACAAACGAGTAACGATCAACTTTGGTTAAATCCGCCACGTAGCGGCTCCCTGGGGTACAAATGCGTGCCAGGTCGTTACGGGCCAGGTCTACCAGCATCAGATGCTCGGAGAGCTCTTTATGGTCGGTACGCATCTCCAGCTCGATACGGCTGTCGAGATCGCGATCCAGTGTTCCATCGGCGCGATGGCCGCGTGGCCGGGTTCCGGCAATCGGGTAGATCTCAATCTGGCGGCTGGTAGCGTCATATTTCAGTGAGCTTTCTGGCGACGCACCAAACAGGGTGAAATCGTTGTCCTGCATAAAGAACATGTACGGGCTTGGGTTGCTCTTTTTCAACACCTCATAGGCCGCCAGCGGCGACGGGCAGGGCAGAGAGAAACGACGGGACGGAACCACCTGGAAAATTTCTCCGGCGCGAATCGCTTTTTGCATCTGGCGAACCACGGCACCGTACTGATCGTCGCTCTGATTAACATCGCAGGTCATCTTCTCGACGCGCTGTACAGGCAACTCAGGCGGCGCTTCAGTCATTTGCAGCTGTAACTGCGCAATACGCTGCTCAAGACGTTTTTTCTCCGTTGCTGATGGCGTGAAGAGGCTTGCCTGAATACGGGTGTATTTTTTCTGGTGGTCGATCACCAGTAAGGTTTCGGCCAGATAGAAGCAGTAGTCCGGGCAGCGGTTACCCTGTTCGATCTCCGGTAAATCTTCGAAGCCGGCTACCAGGTCGTAGGCAAACAGCCCGCCGAAGAACATTGCTTCGCGTTCGTCTTCCGGCACGGTGACCAGATTTTGCAGCAGGCGGAAGGCATCAAAAACGGAAAGAGAGCAAAGGCGCGCGTCTTCGTCCAGCAACTGGCTCACCGGCGGGAAGTGCAGAACCCGCATTTCCGGATGGTGTTCATTCTGGATACCAGCAGGCAGGCTCGCATCCAGCAATGGCAGCAGGGCCGCACCGTTGTCTGACAACGCCCTGATAGTGACAGTGTCACCTAGCGCGGTAATGCGCAGTGCGCTGTCGACCAACAGCAGGCTCTTGAGATCGTCTTTGCTGTCGATATCAGCGGACTCCAGCAACAACGTGGCTGGACGCGCACCGCAGACCTGATGAAACAGTGCGGTTGGGTTGTGGCGATAGGCCGCCTCGCTGGTCAGCAATTCGAGGTGTGGTTTGGCTGTTTGCATTATGTTGTTCTCATTTATTCTGTTCAAAAAAAAGCCCGCTGGTGAGCGGGCGGGTATCTGTTTGCTGTACGCAGACGTGTGACACTGCCCGAAAGTCAGGAAGTGCGCCACCAACCATGCAGAGTAAAATGTGCAGTCATTTTCAGATACCTTTCTCGTGTGAACTTGCGTACTAGTTAACTAGTTCGATGGCGTGTTGTCAACCCTTGATTTCAGAATTTCGTGGCAAGTCGGTATCATGGGCTTTTAAGATGTCTTTAACCTGTGACGGGAAGTGCTTTGAGCGATACCACCTACGCCGTAATTTATGATTTACACAGCCATACCCAGGCTTCTGATGGTCTGCTGACGCCCGAAGCGTTGGTTCATCGTGCCGTTGAGATGCGTGTCGGCACGCTGGCCATAACCGATCACGATACAACCGATGCGATTCCGGCTGCGCGCGCTGAGATTGCCCGCAGCGGTCTGGCGCTCAATCTGGTTCCCGGCGTCGAGATATCGACCGTCTGGGAGAATCATGAAATTCATATTGTTGGCCTGAATATCGATATAGACCATCCGGTAATGTGTGCGTTTTTGCAAGAACAAAAAACGCGCCGCAATCAGCGTGCAGCAATGATCGGTGAGCGTCTTGAAAAGGCGCATATTCCGGGCGCACTTGAAGGTGCGCAAAAGCTGGCGAACGGTGGTGCGGTGACGCGCGGCCATTTTGCCCGTTTTCTGGTGGACGCGGGCAAGGCGACGACGATAGCGGATGTCTTTAAACGCTATCTGGCTCGCGGGAAAACCGGATACGTTCCGCCACAGTGGTGTACAATAAAACAAGCTATTGATGTGATTCATCATTCTGGCGGTAAGGCCGTGCTGGCCCATCCGGGGCGGTATAATCTTTCTGCTAAATGGCTGAAAAGACTGCTGGCGCATTTTGCCGAATGCGGTGGCGAGGCGATGGAAGTCGCCCAGTGTCAGCAGGCGCCCAACGAGCGTTCGCAGCTTGCGACCTACGCGCGTCAGTTCGGTTTGCTGGCGTCACAAGGCTCAGATTTTCATCAGCCCTGTGCGTGGATCGAACTGGGACGTAAGCTCTGGTTACCCGCAGGCGTCGATCCTGTCTGGCAGCTCTGGGAACAGCCACAGCAACTTGAAGAGAGGGAAGTATGAGTCAGTTTTTCTATATTCATCCGGATAACCCGCAGCCGCGTCTGATTAATCAGGCCGTGGAGATCGTGCGAAAAGGTGGCGTTATCGTCTACCCGACCGATTCGGGTTACGCTCTGGGCTGCAAGATTGAAGATAAAGGGGCGATGGAGCGTATTTGCCGCATTCGCCAGTTGCCGGACGGCCACAACTTTACCCTGATGTGTCGCGACCTGTCCGAATTGTCGACCTATGCTTATGTTGATAACGTGGCATTTCGTCTGATTAAAAATAACACGCCGGGCAACTACACCTTCATCCTGAAAGGGACGAAGGAAGTTCCACGCCGTCTGTTGCAGGAAAAGCGCAAAACCATCGGGATGCGCGTACCCTCTAACCCGATTGCCCAGGCCTTGCTGGAAACCCTTGGCGAGCCGATGCTATCGACCTCGCTGATGCTGCCCGGCAGTGAATTCACCGAGTCCGATCCGGAAGAGATTAAAGATCGTCTGGAGAAGGTGGTTGAACTGATTATTCACGGTGGCTATCTTGGCCAACAGCCGACCACAGTGGTCGACTTAACTGAAGATGCACCGGAAGTGATTCGTGAAGGTGTGGGTGATGTTAAGCCTTTCTTGTAAGGGTGTAAGCAGCTATACTACGCGGCCATCAAATCGGGGCATGGCCCTGGTTTGACCTGATTCGACGCCTGTGAAGGCGACACCTGAGGAAGCTCAATGAGCGAGAAGTTACAGAAAGTGCTGGCGCGTGCCGGCCACGGCTCACGCCGTGAAATCGAAGCCATTATTGAAGCCGGCCGCGTGAGTGTGGACGGTAAAATCGCCACGCTGGGTGACCGCGTAGAAATCGTTCCGGGGCTTAAGATCCGTATCGACGGTCATCTTATCTCGGTCAAAGAATCTGCTGAACAGATCTGCCGCGTGCTTGCGTACTACAAGCCGGAAGGTGAGCTGTGTACGCGTAACGACCCTGAAGGGCGTCCGACGGTATTTGACCGTCTGCCTAAACTGCGTGGCGCACGCTGGATTGCCGTTGGCCGTCTGGATGTGAACACCTGCGGTCTGCTGTTGTTCACGACGGATGGTGAGCTGGCAAACCGTCTGATGCACCCAAGCCGTGAAGTGGAACGCGAATACGCCGTGCGCGTGTTTGGCCAGGTTGATGAGAACAAACTGCGCGACCTGTCGCGTGGCGTCCAACTGGAAGACGGCCCTGCGGCGTTCAAAACGATCAAATTTACCGGCGGCGAAGGCATCAACCAGTGGTACAACGTCACCCTGACCGAAGGCCGTAACCGTGAGGTTCGTCGTCTGTGGGAAGCGGTGGGTGTGCAGGTTAGCCGTCTGATCCGTGTTCGCTATGGCGACATTCTGCTGCCAAAAGGTTTACCACGCGGTGGGTATACCGAACTGGACCTGACCCAGACCAACTACTTGCGTGAGCTGGTTGGCCTGACGCCAGAAACCACCTCAAAAGTGGCGGTAGAGAAAGATCGTCGTCGCATGAAGGCGAACCAGATCCGCCGTGCGGTGAAACGTCACAGCCAGGTGAGCAACAATCGCCGCTCTGGCAGCCGTAATAACAACGGTTAAAAATAAAAGCCCGGCTAACATCGCCGGGCTTTTTTCTTAGTAATCAATACCGATTTGCGCTTTGATACCGGCATCAAAAGCATGTTTCACCGGGCGCAATTCGCTGACGGTATCTGCCAGCTCCAGAATCTCCCGATGACAACCTCGCCCCGTGACGATCACCGTCTGATGCGCCGGGCGGTTCTTCAACGCCTCCAGCACGGCGTCCAGCGGCAGATAGTCGTAGGCGACCATGTAGGTGAGCTCATCCAGCAGCACCATGTTTAGCGTGGGATCCGCCAGCATTCGTTTGGCATGCTCCCAGACCGCGAGACAGGCGGCTGTGTCAGTCTCCCGGTTCTGTGTATCCCACGTAAATCCTGTTGCCATTACCTGGAATTCAACCCCGAGCGGTTCGAGTAAATTACGTTCACCGTTGGGCCATTCGCCTTTAATGAACTGAATCACGCCCACTTTCTGGCCGTGTCCTACGGCGCGCGTGGCCGTGCCAAACGCGGCGGTGGTTTTGCCTTTGCCGTTGCCGGTAAACACGATGATAATCCCGCGCTCGTCCTGCGCAGCGGCAACACGGGCATCAACCTGTTCTTTCAGGCGCTGCTGGCGCTGCTGATGACGTTCTTCACTCATTGCGAAATCCCGGGTTTACGGCCTGGCTGGGCATCAAAGGTCATCCCGGTTTTGCGGCGGCTGTCATCGCCCATCAGCCAGAGATAGAGTGGCATGATATCTGCCGGCGTTTTTAGCTTCTGTGGATCTTCCGTCGGGAAGGCGCTGGCGCGCATTTTGGTTCGCGTTCCGCCTGGGTTAATGCAGTTCACACGCAGATGACGGCTTTGGTACTCTTCCGCCAGCACCTGCATCATCCCTTCGGTCGCGAATTTTGAGACGGCATACGCCCCCCAGTTTGCGCGACCTTCGCGTCCTACGCTCGAGGAGGTGAACACCAGTGAGCCGGAATCAGAGTTAAGTAATAAAGGAAGCAGTGCCTGGGTCAGGAAAAACGTTCCGTTGATATTGACCTGCATGACCTGCTGCCAAATCTCAGGATCCTGTTCATCCATTGGGCGAACCTCCCCAAGCAAGCCGGCATTGTGCAGTACGCCATCCAGCCGTGGGTAGTGGGTGCTGATACGTTGGGCAAGTTCCTGACATGTTGCGGGTGTGCAGGTGAGCAAATCGAGCGTATACCAGCGGGCGGAAGAGCCGCCTGCGGCTTCAATCTCCTGAGCCACACCTTTCAGTTTTTCTTCGTTACGGCCAATAAGAATGACGCTTGCGCCATATTCAGCGTACGTGAGTGCCGCTTCGCGACCAATTCCATCGCTGGCACCGGTGACAAGAATGATGCGGTTCTGCAGCAGATTTTTTTGCGGTTGATAATGCACGGTGACTCCCTGGCGCACAGTAACTCAAAGACGCCTTCTTTTATGACTTTTCGGCTTTATGCCCGAATTAGCATGAGAATTCAATCAGTCTACAGGACGCATTGCTGTGAAATTAACAATTTGCAAATATTTAAACCAGAATCGGGGGATTCCTGAAGACGGCTCGCAGAGGTAATGTCACGAGCGAGACGCATGGGCAGGGCTGTTGTACACTGCCGTGAAAGATTCGTGGTTAAATCAAGGTGGAACGCGTGGAATTACTTTCTCAATATGGGTTGTTTTTGGCAAAAATCGCGACGGTGGTGATTGCCATTGCGGTGGTTGCCGTTCTGGTTGTCAACCTGACGCAGCGCAAACGTCAGCGTGGTGAGTTACGCATTACCCGCCTGAGCGAACAGTATCAAGAGATGCAGGAAGAGATGTCGCTGGCTCTGCTTGATAGTCATCAACAGAAACTGTGGCACAAAGCGCAGAAGAAAAAGCATAAACAGGACGCCAAAGCGGCAAAAGCGAAAGCGAAGCTTAATGCGGCGCAGGAAAAGGCTAAACCACGCGTCTACGTGCTCGATTTTAAAGGCAGTATGGATGCCCATGAAGTTGCCTCCCTGCGTGAAGAAGTCACCGCTGTGCTTGCCGTGGCTAAACCGCAGGATCAGGTGGTTGTGCGTCTCGAGAGTCCGGGTGGGGTCGTTCATGGTTATGGGCTGGCGGCTTCGCAGCTACAGCGTCTGCGTGAAAAACAGATCCCGCTGACGGTTGCGGTGGATAAAGTCGCAGCGAGCGGCGGTTATATGATGGCCTGCGTGGCGGACAAAATTGTCGCGGTGCCGTTTTCTATTATTGGCTCCATCGGGGTGGTGGCGCAAATCCCGAACTTTAACCGCTTCCTGAAAAGCAAAGAGATCGACATTGAATTACATACGGCGGGTCAGTACAAACGTACCCTGACGCTGCTGGGGGAGAACACGGAAGAAGGACGTCAGAAATTCCGTGAAGATCTCAATGAAACCCATCACCTCTTTAAAGACTTTGTGCACCGTATGCGCCCGGCGCTTGATATTGAGCAGGTGGCAACAGGTGAGCACTGGTACGGTACGCAGGCGCAGGAAAAAGGGCTGGTGGATGAAGTGGGCACCAGTGACGACCTGCTGTTGAATCTGATGGAAGGGCGTGAACTGGTTGGCGTGCGCTTTACCCAGCGTAAGCGACTGCTTGACCGCTTTACGAATAGCGCAGCGGAAAGCGCGGATCGCCTGCTGCTCCGCTGGTTGCAACGCGGACAAAAACCGTTGCTGTAAACAAAAACGCGAGGCCAGTGCCTCGCGTTTTACGTTAATCGACCAGGTGATATTTCTCTGAAAGCGTGTGCGCCAGGTATTTAAACATATTGAACACGGCGGTGCTTTTCGGGGTAGGTAACCCTTGTTCGTCAAGGAAGTATTCGCCGCTGAATACCAGCACGCCGTTACGTTGTTCCACGCCGGTCGCTTCAATGCCCGCCAGGGTGTCTTCATGGTCACGAATCAGCTTATTTGCTTCGATAAGCAATGAGGCTCGATCAATCGGTTGGGTTGTATTCTGCATAATCCACTCCTTAAACAGTGACAATAGTCTACGCCCGGGGCGCTTTGGGGGCAAATTTTCCCTGTAATGTGAGGGGGTAAGGCGCGGTGACCTGGCTGGCGGGATTTGCTTTTGCATGCTAATAAAGTTGCGTAACGAATTTTATCAGGTAGAGTGTGCGCTTTCGTCATTCTGGCAACAGAATTGCTTGACATTCAAGCGGGAATTCGTCACGAATTACATCCGATGTGAGAAAAATACCCGATAACTCAATCACCTGGGCGTTAACGCTTTGACGTTCAGTAAGACAAAGGGGTTGATATCCCCTGACGCAGTCGCAATATCAATGGCTCGTCGTCAGCGGAAGGGAAATCAACATGCGGCGTATTCCTGGAAGAATTAAATTAGGTAAAGGTGAATATGGGTAAAGCTCTCGTCATCGTTGAGTCCCCGGCAAAAGCCAAAACGATCAATAAGTATCTGGGTAATGACTACGTGGTTAAGTCCAGCGTCGGTCACATCCGCGATTTGCCGACCAGTGGCTCAGCCAGCAAAAAGAGCGCAGACTCTACCTCCACCAAAGGGGCTAAAAAGCCTAAAAAGGATGAACGTAGCGCGCTTGTCAACCGCATGGGTGTTAACCCATGGCATAACTGGGATGCACACTATGAAGTGCTGCCCGGCAAAGAAAAAGTCGTTAACGAGCTGAAGCAGCTTGCTGAAAAAGCAGACCACATCTATCTCGCAACCGACCTTGACCGCGAAGGGGAAGCCATTGCCTGGCACCTGCGGGAAGTGATCGGGGGTGATGACAAACGCTACAGCCGTGTAGTGTTTAACGAAATTACAAAGAATGCGATTCGTCAGGCGTTTGAGAAGCCGGGTGAACTGAACATTGACCGTGTTAACGCGCAGCAGGCACGCCGTTTCATGGACCGCGTTGTGGGCTACATGGTTTCTCCACTGCTGTGGAAAAAGATTGCCCGCGGCCTGTCCGCAGGGCGTGTGCAGTCCGTTGCCGTGCGTCTTGTTGTTGAGCGTGAGCGTGAAATTAAAGCCTTCGTCCCGGAAGAGTTCTGGGAAGTGGATGCCAATGTCACCACGCCAGGCGGAGATGCACTACCGCTGCAGGTGAGTCATCAGAATGACAAACCGTTCCGTCCAGAAAACCGTGACCAGACCATGGCTGCCGTGGCGCTGCTGGAAAAAGCACGCTATCAGGTTCTTGAGCGTGAAGACAAACCGACCAGCAGCAAACCTGGCGCGCCGTTTATTACGTCTACGCTGCAACAGGCGGCGAGCACGCGCCTGGGTTATGGCGTGAAGAAAACCATGATGATGGCCCAGCGTCTCTATGAGGCTGGTTATATCACCTACATGCGTACTGACTCGACTAACCTGAGTCAGGATGCCGTCAACATGGTGCGCGGCTACATCAGTGACAACTTCGGCAAGAAATACCTGCCAGCGAGTGAAAACCAGTACGCCAGCAAGGAGAACTCACAGGAAGCGCACGAAGCGATTCGTCCTTCTGACGTCTCCGTGTTAGCCGAATCGCTGAAAGATATGGAAACGGATGCCCAGAAGCTGTATCAGCTCATCTGGCGTCAGTTCGTGGCCTGTCAGATGACGCCTGCACAGTATGACTCCACCACGCTGACTGTAGGCGCGGGTGATTTCCGCCTGAAAGCGCGTGGCCGTATCCTGCGCTTCGATGGCTGGACGAAAGTGATGCCTGCGCTGCGTAAGGGTGATGAAGACAGAACGCTGCCTGCGGTAAACAAAGGGGATGAGCTCTCTCTGGTCGACCTCGTGCCTGCCCAGCACTTCACCAAGCCGCCTGCGCGTTTCAGCGAAGCGTCTCTGGTTAAAGAGCTGGAAAAACGCGGTATCGGCCGTCCTTCCACCTATGCGTCGATTATTTCGACCATTCAGGACCGCGGTTACGTTCGTGTTGAAAACCGTCGTTTCTATGCGGAAAAAATGGGCGAGATCGTCACTGACCGCCTGGAAGCCAACTTCCGCGAACTGATGAACTACGACTTCACCGCGCAAATGGAGGACAGCCTCGATCAGGTTGCCAGCCACCAGGCTGAGTGGAAAAAGGTTCTCGACAGCTTCTTCAGCGACTTTACCAACCAGCTTGAAAAAGCCGAAAAAGACCCTGAAGAGGGCGGCATGCTGCCGAATCAGATGGTCCTGACCAGCATCGACTGCCCAACCTGCGGCCGTAAAATGGGGATCCGTACTGCGACCACGGGCGTTTTCCTGGGTTGTTCTGGTTACGCGCTGCCGCCGAAAGAACGCTGCAAAACCACCATTAACCTGGTACCTGAGAACGAAGTGCTCAACGTGCTGGAAGGTGATGATGCGGAAACCAACGCCCTGCGTGCCAAACGTCGCTGTAAGAAATGCGGCACCGCGATGGACAGCTACCTCATCGATCCAAAACGTAAATTGCACGTCTGCGGTAATAACCCGACCTGTGATGGATATGAGATCGAAGAGGGTGAGTTCCGCATTAAAGGCTACGATGGCCCGATCGTTGAGTGTGAGAAGTGCGGTTCTGAAATGCACCTGAAAATGGGGCGCTTCGGTAAGTACATGGCCTGTACCAACGACGAGTGTAAGAATACGCGTAAAATCCTGCGTAACGGTGAAGTCGCGCCGCCGAAGGAAGATCCGGTTCCGCTGCCAGAGTTGCCGTGCGAGAAGTCCGACGCTTACTTCGTGCTGCGTGATGGTGCTGCCGGCGTGTTCCTGGCGGCAAACACCTTCCCGAAATCGCGCGAAACCCGTGCGCCACTGGTGGAAGAGTTGTACCGTTTCCGCGACCGCCTGCCTGAGAAACTGCGCTATCTGGCCGATGCGCCACAGCAGGATCCTGAAGGCAATAAAACCGTTGTGCGTTTTAGCCGTAAAACGAAGCAGCAGTATGTTGCGGCGGAGAAAGAGGGTAAGGCAACCGGCTGGTCAGCATTCTTTGTTGATGGCAAATGGGTTGAAGGCAAGAAATAATCTTTCCTTACCGTAACTTACCTGTTAAAGGGCCGGGCTTCCGGCCCTTTTTTATTACCTTGTTATTATTTTTTGTTCCGTACTATACAGTCAGGCTATAAATGATATAGTGGTTATAGTTAACCCTTTTTTTATTATCAAATCGTCTTAAGCGATTGACCGCGTGCGCTAAATCGGATGGTCTGGCATGAAATTACAGCAGCTTCGTTATATCGTTGAGGTGGTAAATCACAACCTTAACGTCTCTTCTACCGCTGAGGGGCTATATACCTCCCAGCCGGGCATCAGCAAGCAGGTCCGCATGCTGGAAGATGAGTTAGGTATTCAGATTTTTGCTCGTAGCGGTAAACACCTCACCCAGGTGACGCCCGCGGGGCAGGAGATTATCCGCATCGCGCGGGAAGTCCTTTCTAAAGTCGATGCCATAAAATCCGTGGCGGGGGAGCATACCTGGCCGGATAAAGGCTCGCTGTATATTGCCACCACCCATACCCAGGCGCGTTATGCACTACCGGGCGTCATCAAGGGCTTTATTGAACGCTATCCGCGAGTTTCTCTCCATATGCATCAGGGCTCGCCAACGCAAATCGCTGAGGCGGTATCGAAGGGCAATGCGGACTTTGCTATCGCGACGGAAGCCCTTCACCTGTATGACGATCTGGTGATGCTCCCGTGCTACCACTGGAACCGCTCAATTGTTGTGACGCCCGATCACCCGCTGGCGGGCAAGGGGTCGGTGACGATTGAAGAGCTGGCACAGTATCCTTTAGTGACCTATACCTTTGGCTTCACCGGGCGGTCTGAGCTTGATACGGCTTTTAACCGGGCAGGACTAACGCCGCGTATCGTCTTTACCGCAACGGATGCTGACGTTATTAAGACCTATGTTCGGCTTGGACTGGGGGTGGGCGTGATTGCCAGCATGGCGGTCGATCCGGTGTCAGACCCTGACCTCGTCCGTCTTGATGCGCACGATATTTTCAGCCATAGCACCACCAAGATTGGCTTCCGCCGTAGCACCTTCCTGCGTAGCTATATGTATGATTTTATTCAGCGCTTTGCCCCACATTTAACGCGTGATGTCGTCGACACGGCCGTGGCATTACGTTCAAATGAAGATATCGAAGAGATGTTTAAAGACATCAAACTTCCGGCAAAATAATCACTCCCGGTATCTTTCCCTCCAGGAAAGATACCGAAATAACCTCTCAAAGCTAAATTAGAATTATCATCATCTGCAGTTTCCTGCCATATAATGTCATTAACCATTTAATCAGTAAGGTTATAATGTCGTGAATTGGCGACAAAAGTAGAACTAATTTTTAGCTTCGCAAATATTTCCTTTCAAATATTTATTTCTGGTCAAAAGAATGAATATTTCCCATCAATAGATACGTAAATTCACTGGCTTTTCGGCTAAAGTTTCTTTAGGATTTATCTCAACAGATGATTAATTGTACCAATTGTTTGGTCTCTAAATGATAAGCGATATCGATTGTATGAGGTTAGCAATGCCTTCAGGAAGTGAAGAACCGCAAAGGGATCCAGCGCTCAAGCGTAAAGCCTGGCTGGCGGTCTTTCTCGTCTCCGCCCTGTTTTGGGTGGTGGTTGCTCTCCTGGCCTGGAACTATTGGGGTTGAATATGGCAGTGACGGTACGTACAGAAACAGTTAAACAGATGTGTCAGCTTCGTGACAGCGGCCACAAAGTGCGCAAAGCACCTGCCACAGCCGTACCCGCGTCCTGGAAACTGACGCCGCAGCAGCAAGCGTTTATTGATGTGTTCGCAGAAGACGAACCCAAAAAACAATAATTTAGTAAATTGCGTAATGATGCAAATAGTCTGAATAACGGCTCAATGCTTTTGTACTCTTTAATAAATACACATCAGCAATATTGAACTGAGGACAGACCTCGGAACCTTTAATAATAATGCCTGGTGTCCCTATGATGAATAACATGATGTCTATGAAATACTGGTCATGGCTCGGCGTTTTTTCCGCGTCGATTCTGTTCTGGTCTCAGCTTATCTGGCTGGCCTTCCACTAAATCGTAAAACCTCGCTTCGGCGGGGTTTTTTGTTTTACCCCCTGAACGGGAACATTCCTGGATTTATCATTTCGGGTTGTTATCAAAACGTTACGACATCTTTGTGTTATCTTTAATTACAGCCCTGATGATTGTCAGGACATCTCTGTAATTAAGGAGGAGCTTATGTCGGTAACCCTACGCGAAGCCAGTAAGGACACATTACAGGCAGAAAATAAAACCTGGCACTACTACAGCCTGCCGCTGGCAGCCAGGACGCTTGGGGACATTTCGCGTTTACCCAAGTCCTTGAAAGTTTTACTGGAAAATCTTTTACGCTGGCAGGATGGTGATTCTGTCACCCTTGAGGATATCCAGGCGCTGGCAGGATGGCTTAAGCATGCCCATGCTGACAGAGAAATTGCCTATCGACCAGCAAGGGTCCTGATGCAGGACTTTACCGGGGTACCTGCCGTGGTTGACTTAGCGGCAATGCGTGAAGCGGTGAAGCGCCTTGGTGGCGATACGGCAAAAGTGAATCCGCTTTCTCCCGTTGATCTCGTTATCGACCACTCTGTCACCGTGGACCACTTCGGTGACGACGATGCCTTTGGCGAAAACGTGCGTCTGGAGATGGAGCGTAACCACGAACGCTACGTCTTCCTCAAATGGGGGCAGCAGGCCTTTAGCCGCTTTAGCGTCGTTCCACCCGGTACGGGTATCTGCCATCAGGTGAATCTTGAATACCTGGGCAAAGCGGTCTGGAGTGAATTGCAGGATAAAGAGTGGGTGGCCTATCCGGATACCCTGGTGGGCACCGATTCGCACACCACCATGATTAACGGCCTGGGCGTTCTGGGCTGGGGCGTTGGCGGGATCGAAGCCGAAGCCGCCATGCTCGGCCAGCCGGTATCGATGCTGATCCCTGATGTGGTGGGCTTTAAGCTTACCGGCAAACTGTCGGAAGGCATTACCGCCACCGACCTGGTACTAACCGTTACGCAGATGCTGCGTAAGCATGGCGTGGTAGGGAAATTTGTCGAATTCTACGGTGACGGGCTGGATTCATTGCCGCTTGCTGACCGTGCCACCATCGCCAATATGGCACCGGAGTATGGTGCCACCTGCGGCTTTTTCCCTATCGATAATGTCACGCTCGAATACATGCGCCTGAGTGGCCGCAGCGAAGAGCAGGTGGCACTGGTTGAAGCGTATACCAAAGCGCAGGGGATGTGGCGCAACCCCGGCGATGAACCGGTATTTACCAGCACACTTGAACTGGATATGGGCTCCGTCGAGGCAAGCCTGGCGGGGCCAAAACGTCCACAGGATCGGGTTGCGTTGACGGACGTACCGAAAGCCTTTGCCGCCAGTAATGAACTGGAGGTCAACACGGCGAAAAAAGATCACCGCCCAATCGATTATGTCATGAACGGACATCAGTATCAGCTTCCGGATGGTGCGGTTGTCATTGCAGCCATCACCTCCTGTACAAACACGTCGAACCCCAGCGTGCTGATGGCGGCCGGTCTCCTGGCGAAGAAAGCAGTAGAGCTGGGGCTGAAACCGCAGCCGTGGGTAAAAGCCTCTCTGGCGCCGGGCTCCAAAGTGGTTTCAGATTACCTGGCTCAGGCCAAATTAACACCGTATCTGGATGAACTGGGCTTTAACCTGGTAGGGTACGGCTGTACCACCTGCATAGGTAACTCTGGCCCGCTACCTGAACCGATTGAAATGGCCATTAAGCAGGGCGATCTCACCGTCGGGGCCGTCCTTTCCGGTAACCGTAACTTTGAAGGTCGAATTCATCCGCTGGTCAAGACCAACTGGCTGGCGTCTCCACCGCTGGTCGTGGCATACGCTCTGGCCGGGAATATGAATATCAACCTGGTCACCGATCCGATTGGCCACGATCGCAAGAATGATCCGGTCTATCTGAAAGATATCTGGCCGTCTGCCCGGGAAATTGCATTGGCCGTAGAGAAAGTTTCTACCGAAATGTTCCGCAAAGAGTATGCGGAGGTGTTTGAAGGTACGCCGGAATGGAAGGCCATCGACGTCGTGGGTTCAGACACCTACGACTGGCAGGATGATTCGACCTATATCCGCCTGTCGCCGTTCTTCGATGAGATGCTCGCTGAACCTGCGCCGCTGAAAGATATTCACGGCGCGCGCATTCTGGCGATGCTGGGAGACTCCGTCACCACGGACCACATCTCGCCTGCAGGAAGCATCAAAGCCGACAGTCCCGCTGGCCGTTACCTGCAGAGCCGGGGCGTGGAGCGCCGGGATTTTAACTCCTACGGCTCACGTCGTGGTAACCATGAAGTGATGATGCGCGGCACGTTTGCCAATATCCGTATCCGCAATGAAATGGTGCCGGGAGTGGAAGGGGGCATGACCCGTCATTTGCCGGGCAGTGAAGTGATCTCAATTTATGACGCGGCCGTCAAATACCAGCAGGAAGGCACGCCGCTGGCGGTGATTGCCGGTAAAGAATACGGTTCCGGCTCCAGCCGTGACTGGGCGGCGAAAGGTCCGCGTCTGCTTGGCGTTCGCGTTGTCATTGCCGAATCGTTTGAACGTATTCACCGTTCAAACCTGATTGGAATGGGGATCCTGCCGCTTGAGTTCCCGCAGGGCGTCACCCGCAAAACGCTGGGCCTCACCGGGGAAGAGCAGATTGACATCAGCGGCCTGCAAACTCTGCAGCCGGGTAAAACGGTGCCAGTAAAATTAACGCGTGCAGACGGTAAAACAGAGGTGCTCGAATGCCGGTGCCGCATTGATACGGCAACAGAGCTTACCTATTACCAGAACGACGGCATTTTACATTACGTGATTCGTAAGATGCTGGATTGATGAAACCAGCCCGGTACGCGAGCGCGTGGCCGGGCATTTCGCGATCACTCGCTCAGCAGATGCCCCATTTTGGCGGCTTTGGTATCGAGGTAGTGCGCGTTTTTCGGGTTACGTCCCACGATAAGCGGTACACGCTCAACGATATTGATCCCCGCCTCGGTCAGAATTTCGACCTTTTTCGGGTTATTGGTCAGCAGTCGCACTTCATCCACGCCCAGCAGCTTGAACATATCCGCACACAGCGTGAAATCACGCTCATCGGCGGCAAAGCCAAGCTGGTGATTCGCTTCCACCGTATCGTAACCCTGATCCTGCAGTGCGTAGGCGCGGATTTTATTCAGCAGGCCAATATTACGCCCTTCCTGGCGGTGATAAAGCAGCACGCCACGGCCTTCTTCGGCAATATGAGAGAGTGCTGCTTCCAGCTGGAAACCGCAATCACAGCGCAGGCTGAACAACGCATCGCCGGTCAAACATTCCGAATGAACGCGAGACAGTACCGGGGTCTGCCCTGAAATGTCGCCATACACCAGGGCGACGTGATCTTGTCCGGTAGCCAGTTCTTCAAATCCCACCATCAGGAAATCGCCCCATGGGGTTGGCAGTTTGGCTTCTGCCACACGTTTAAGCTGCATGTGATTCTCCAGAGTAGGCTGACACCTTTCGTGTCTTTCGCCTGTTTTTGCTTTCTGTATCCGTTCATTTTGCCACAAGCTCAGCGAGTTCGCCTAATGGCTGCCATGCTATACGAACGTTAAACGCACGATCCGACATATCCACCCATCGGATGAATTTCAGTTATGATTGTGATGCTTAGCGAAAAAGGAGAAGACATGCTTTCAATCGCCAGACGAACGGCAGCAGGTGCAGCCCTATTACTGATTATGCCACTGGCCGTATGGGTATCAGGCTGGATGTGGCAGCCCGGGCAAAACGCCATGTGGCTGAAAATCTTATACTGGACAACAGAGACCGTTACCCAACCCTGGGGCATCATTACTCATGTATTGCTTTGCGCCTGGTTTTTGTGGTGCCTGCGCTTTCGTCTACGCGCAGCGCTGGTGCTCTTTGCTATCCTCGGTGGGGCGATTCTGGTAGGCCAGGGGGTGAAATCCTGGGTGAAAGATCATGTCCAGGAACCGCGTCCTTTTGTGGTCTGGCTGGAAAAAACGCATCATGTTCCGGTGAATGAGTTCTACAATTTAAAACGTAAAGATCGTGGTGCGCTGGTGAAAGAACAGCTTGCGGAACAGCAGGATATCCCGAAATTCTTACGTAAGCACTGGCAAAAAGAGACCGGCTTTGCGTTTCCATCCGGACACACCATGTTTGCCGCCAGTTGGGCACTTCTGGGTGTCGGGCTGCTGTGGCCGCGGCGTCGTACGGTGACTATCGCCATTTTGCTGGTCTGGGCGACGGGAGTGATGGGGAGCCGTTTACTGCTGGGCATGCACTGGCCACGTGATTTAGTGGTGGCGACGCTCATTTCATGGCTGCTGGTGACCCTGGCAACCTGGCTTGCTGAACGACTCTGCGGTCCGTTAACACCGCCGCCGGAAGAGAGAGAAGAGATCGCCGAAAGGGAGCACAGCGGCGTCTGATGGTTGATTTTGCGCATTTTGCCCATAAATCCATGACTGGCGCGTCACTTTTTCCGTTTCGCGCCCGTCGCTAAAATGGTAGTTTATAAGGCTGATTGCGGTGAGTTGAACACACTTTATTCGCTTGAACCACATAACGGGAAGTAATGTGAAATATTTACTCATTTTCTTACTGGTATTGGCGATTTTTGTCATTTCAGTCACATTGGGTGCACAAAACGATCAACAGGTAACCTTTAACTATCTGCTGGCGCAGGGCGAGTATCGTGTTTCAAGCCTGCTGGCGGTCTTGTTCGCAGCCGGCTTCGCCATTGGCTGGCTGGTTTGTGGCCTGTTCTGGTTAAAAGTGCGTGTTTCACTTGCGCGTGCGGAACGTAAAATTAAACGCCTCGAACATCAAATTGCGCCTGCGTCCGACATTCCGGAAAGCTCTGGTGTGCCGGTCGTCAAGGAATAATCGAATATGCTGGAGTTGTTGTTTCTGCTTTTGCCTGTAGCCGCTGCCTATGGCTGGTATATGGGCCGCAGAAGTGCGCAACAAACAAAACAGGATGAGGCGAACCGACTCTCCCGCGACTATGTTGCGGGGGTGAACTTCCTCCTGAGCAATCAGCAGGACAAAGCGGTTGATCTGTTCCTCGACATGTTAAAAGAGGACACCGGGACCGTTGAAGCACACCTGACCCTGGGCAACCTGTTTCGCTCGCGCGGCGAAGTTGACCGTGCCATTCGCATTCACCAAACCCTCATGGAAAGCGCCTCGTTGACCTATGATCAGCGTCTGCTGGCAGTACAACAGCTGGGACGTGATTACATGGCGGCAGGGTTGTATGACCGTGCCGAAGACATGTTCTCGCAGTTGGTGGACGAAACAGATTTCCGCATTGGCGCGCTACAGCAGTTATTGCAGATTTACCAGGCCACCAGCGACTGGCAGAAAGCCATTGATACCGCTGAACGTCTGGTGAAGCTGGGTAAAGACAAACAGCGCGTTGAGATAGCCCATTTTTACTGCGAACTGGCTCTGCAGCAGATGGGGAACGACGACATGGATAAAGCCATGACGTTGTTGAAAAAAGGGGCCGCCGCAGATCGCAACAGCGCGCGTATTTCCATCATGATGGGGCGCGTATTTATGGCGAGTGGCGACTATGCCAAAGCCGTTGAAAGCCTGCTGCGCGTCATTGACCAGGACAAAGAGCTGGTCAGTGAAACCCTTGAAATGCTGCAGACCTGTTATCAGCAACTGGATAAACAGGATGAATGGGTTGCGTTCCTGCGTCGCTGTGTGGAAGAGAACACCGGGGCCACCGCAGAGTTGATGCTTTCCGACGTGGTTGAGCAACATGAGGGCAGCGACACGGCACAGGTTTATATAACGCGTCAGCTACAGCGTCACCCTACAATGCGGGTTTTCCACAAGCTGATGGATTACCATCTGAACGACGCAGAAGAAGGGCGCGCCAAAGAGAGCCTGATGGTGCTGCGTGACATGGTTGGCGAACAGGTGCGCAGCAAACCGCGCTACCGCTGTCAGAAGTGTGGTTTCACCGCCTATACGCTTTACTGGCACTGTCCTTCATGCCGGGCCTGGTCAACCATCAAGCCCATTCGCGGTCTAGATGGGCAGTGATTTTTTAAAACAACTCACTTTAGTTACAACATACTTATCGCTTTTACAAACCTGCTCAGCACCGTGCGGTTTGCCAGCCGGGCAGGAAGTAAAACGGTCCTGTCAATTTGTGGCGCTGACAGGTAGAATGCACGCCGTTTATCTGTTCCGCGCCACTGCGCGCCCATAGACGAAAAGGGCTGGTCATGACGTCTGTTACTTCCTCCACTTCCCGCGTAGTTACTGATTCTCCTGTTGTTGTTGCTCTCGATTATAATAAGCGTGACGCCGCTCTGGCTTTTGTCGACGGTATCGATCCTCGCGACTGCCGTCTGAAAGTGGGCAAAGAGATGTTCACGTTATTTGGACCGCAAATCGTGCGCGATCTGCAACAACGCGGTTTTGACGTTTTTCTCGACCTCAAATTCCATGATATCCCTAACACCACGGCACACGCCGTTGCCGCCGCCGCCGAGTTGGGTGTATGGATGGTCAACGTGCATGCATCGGGTGGGGCGAGAATGATGACAGCCGCGCGTGAAGCGCTTCTGCCGTTTGGTAAGGATGCACCATTGCTGATTGCGGTAACGGTACTGACGAGCATGGACGAAAACGACTTACGCGACCTGGGTGTGACGTTGTCACCTGCCGATCATGCAGAACGCCTTGCCCGTCTGACCCAGAATTGCGGTCTGGATGGTGTCGTCTGTTCTGCGCAGGAAGCGGTGCGTTTCAAAACGGAACTGGGCCAGAATTTCAAACTGGTCACGCCGGGTATCCGTCCTGCGGGCAGTGAGGCTGGCGATCAGCGCCGTATTATGACCCCTGAGCAGGCGCTGGCGGCAGGCGTGGATTACATGGTCATTGGCCGTCCGGTGACCCAATCTGCCAATCCGGCAGAGACGCTTAAGGCTATCAATGCATCACTGAAAAAGGGGGCGTAATGACGGACTCCAACAGTCGTCTGGTCTATTCAACCGAAACCGGGCGTATTGACGAACCGAAAGCGAAAGCGGAGCGCCCGAAAGGCGATGGGATTGTTCGCATCCAGCGCCAGACCAGCGGTCGTAAAGGAAAGGGCGTATGTCTTATCTCGGGTATTGATCTGGATGACGCAGAGCTGGCAAAGCTGGCGGCTGAACTGAAAAAGAAATGTGGCTGCGGCGGTGCCGTAAAAGACGGCATAATCGAAATCCAGGGTGATAAACGCGATGTCATTAAATCGCATCTTGAAGCCAAAGGGATGAAAGTGAAACTGGCGGGCGGTTAAAATAAATGAGCCACGGTAATTACCGTGGCTCTTGTTTTATACGTGCGTAAGTCAGACCTGAAATGCGTTAAATAACGCAAAGCCCGTCAGGGCGTATAATAATTATTTGCCTACCTGGTGACCGATAATACCACCAACAGCAGCACCACCTAATGTACCCAGCGTACTACCATCTGTTAATACTGCACCACCGATTGCACCAGCACCGGCGCCAATGGCGGTGTTACGGTCACGTTTAGACCAGTTAGAGCATGCGCTCAGGGACATCGCTACAGTGATTGCCAGAACAGCGGCGGCTAATTTTTTGCTGGTTAAGGTCATAATACTTTCTCCTGAATTATCGATTCACGGAAAGATGTACGTTTTAAGTATAGACTAGCTGAATACTTAAATTCTGTTCTCCGTGAAAGCTGGTCGCGCAGGTGTTACGTAATCACGCAAGTGATAGTCACTTCCTGTTATATCGCTAGCATTAATTTTACGACTTTAGGGCAGGTTAAACAGGTAAAAACTCTTAAAGGGAGGTTAGGAATCATCTCAGAGAGCGTTTGAGGTGCGCCTGAATTTCAGGCGCACCTGGCATCATGCGGGTTTTTTAATAATATCGACGATAAGGCCGTCTTCTTCGAGTTTATTCCGGTGTGCATCGCTCAGCCGGTCATCGGTAAT
The DNA here is from genome assembly GCF_003965585.1 of Enterobacter sp. WCHEn045836. NCBI lineage: Bacteria > Pseudomonadati > Pseudomonadota > Gammaproteobacteria > Enterobacterales > Enterobacteriaceae > Enterobacter > Enterobacter sp. WCHEn045836. The sequence continues at coordinate 18,919 of NZ_RXPT01000026.1, read as the reverse complement.
TACGCGACTGAATCGGGAAATTGGCCCCATCGTATAGGGATGGACCGCGCCAAATTTTGAGCTGTCGGTCAGCACGATAGCTTCACACTCTTTTTCCAGCACCGCATTCACTACGTCTGAACGCATCATATCCCGTCCGGTAAAGCCGGTTTCTGGCTGCCAGCCGTCAATACCGATGAAGGCCTTACTAAAATGCACCTGCTGAACATACTGACGCGTCAGTGGGCCTACCATGCTCTCACTTTTTTTCTGGTAGATGCCGCCCAGCAGAATGACCTCACAGCGTGTCTCCTTCAGCAAGTGAGCGATATAGCTACTGACGGTAATGATGGTGATGTCTTTTTGATCGGCCAGGGTGCGGGCCAGCAGGGCGTTACTACTGCCGTTCTCAATAAAGACCGTTTCGCCATTGTTCACTAAGGACGCGGCAAACTCAGCCAGTTCACGTTTGAGGGCATAGTTGTTCATCATGCGGGTTTCAACGTCCTCGCTGTCCAGCGGGACCGCATACCCATGCGCACGACGCAGGTAGCTCTGTTTTTCCAGCAGATTCAGATCCTGACGGATTGTGACTTCAGAAACGCCTGTCGTTTTAGCGAGATCGACGACGCTTACGCGTCCCTGATCGATGACCATCTGCAGAATGATTTGTTGTCGGGAATTCATAGCATCCATTTAATAAAGCGAAACGAGGGCGGAAAGGGTGGGGTTAAACTTCCCACGGGGCTTTTGGCTGTCTGTTTTCTGGTGCAGTTTCGGCGCCATTCTGAGCAAGAAGTTCAGACTTCAGGATCTCAAGGTTACGGATCGCAGAGTGATAATCGCCCGCCACCAGTATATCCAGCACGGTATCAATTCGTTGGGCTACGGCCTGCGCATCAATGTTAGACATAATCTCATCCCGGGTACGAAAAGTTAGTATTTTCAATGATGCAGAAAATGGATTCAAAAGAGAAGGGAAAAAATGCAATAACTAAATTACATAAATGAAAGTAATAAATTTATTCCCCCGCATGCAGCGTGATGAATGAGTGGATTAGTCTAAAACTGCGCGCAAGGCGCTTTTTTATATGAGGAATTAGACTATGACAGTTATCAATCAGACTACCTGCACACTGTTTACCGATACTGAACGTTTCACTCAGTTGTCAGGGTATTACGAAGAGGAGCGCCGCACAGTCTGGATGATGTTGCGGGCGCAGCCACGACCCTGTTTCAACCATGCGTTAATTGAGGAGATCATGAACCTCTCATGGCTGGTTCGCCAGTCCGGGTTTGCGGTCGATTTTTGGGTAACCGGTTCGCTGGTGCCCGAGATGTACAATACGGGAGGTGATTTACAGTTCTTCGTAGAATGCATCCAGAATGGACGTCGCGAAGCGTTACGGGCCTATGCTCGTGCCTGCGTTGATTGTGTCCATGCGGCGTCACGGGGTTTTGATACGGGGGCTATCACGCTGGCGATGGTTGAAGGCAGTGCGTTAGGGGGCGGATTTGAGGCCGCGCTGGCGCACCACTTCGTGCTGTCCCAGCGCGATGCCCGTTTAGGCTTCCCTGAGATCGCCTTCAATCTTTTCCCCGGTATGGGGGGATACTCGCTGGTCGCACGCCGTTCAGGTATGAAACTGGCAGAGGAACTCATCTATAAAGGGGAGTCTCATACGGCAGAGTGGTATGAACAGCATGGTTTAGTGGATGTGCTGTTCGAACCTGGACAAAGCTACGTCTCTGTCAGAACGTTCATCGACACGCTGCGGCCGAAGCTGAACGGCGTAAGGGCGATGTTACGCGCCCGTACACGCGTACTGCAGTTGCCCCGCAGTGAGCTGATGGACATCACGGAAGATTGGGTCGATGCGGCATTCTGCCTTGAGCCAAAAGATATCGCCTATATGGAGCGTCTGGTGATGCTGCAAAACCGCCACCATGCGGCGGGATTACGCAAAGCCAGTTAACGCTGTTTACGCGACTGATATCGCTTTAGCCATCGCTCGAATGCGGCAGCGGGCATGGGCTTAGCAAAGAGAAAACCCTGCCGTTCGTTGACGCCGTTCTTAGTCAGAAAGGCGTCTTCTTTTGCGCTCTCCACACCTTCAGCAATGACCTGTAAGTTCAGTGCCTGCGCCACCGCGACAATGGCCCGCACCAGCGACTGGGAAATGGACTGTTTATGAATATCCCGGACAAATGACTGATCAAGCTTGATTGCATCGATTGGGAATCGTGCCAGTTGGGACAAAGACGAGTAACCGGTCCCAAAATCGTCCAGATGAATTTGTGCGCCAAGCTGGCTGAACTGTTTGATCACTGACAACGCCAGCTCTTCGTTTTCAATGAGACAGCTTTCTGTCAACTCCACGTCGATAGGGCAGTATTCAAAATCCAGATCCTTCAGGGCCTGTTTTAAATCACTAAAAATGGTTTGGTCGGCCAGTTGACGAGCCGAGACGTTCACTGCCACACGCAGATTAATGCCCTTATCGCGCCATTTGGCCACCTGACGAACCACGTCAAGCATGACCCAGCGGCCAAGCGGCACAATCAGCCCTGACTCCTCAGCATACGAGATAAATTCCAGCGGAGGAATTAATCCGCGTTCTGGGGATTGCCAGCGCACCAGCGCTTCCAGGCTTCTGACTTCGCCGCGCCAGGTGACTTTGGGCTGATAGTGGATCAGCAGTTGATCGTTATCCAGTGCTTTACGCAGGTTGGTATCCAGCCAGAGATATTCAAACACGCGCTGGTTCATTTCCGGTGAGAAGACGCAGAACTTGCCCCGGCCGTTCTCTTTGGCGGTGTACATAGCGGTATCGGCATTGCGGATGACGCTTTCCCGATCGTTGCCGTGCTGCGGGGCGAGGGCGATCCCTAATGAGCAGCCCGTGTAAATTTCAATCAGACCAATTCTGAACGGCTGACGCAGACGGGTCAGAATGCGTGATGCCATCGCTTCCAGAGAACCCTGAGAGGTATGGGTGGCCATGACAATAAATTCATCGCCGCCGAGTCGCGCCAGTACCTGGCCTTCATCCAGACAGCTCAGAATGGCCAGCGCAACCGCCTGCAGGAGCTGATCGCCAAACATATGCCCGTAGGCATCGTTCACTTTTTTGAAGTTATCGAGATCGAGATATACCACGCCAACCTGCGTCTCACCACGGTTGTCGATGGCGTCTGAAATCAGTTCGTGGATCGCATTACGGTTCGGCAAGCCGGTGATGGTATCGGTGTTGGCCAGCACCCGCAGGCGCTCCTGGGCGCGGCGCTCTTCCGTAATATCGGTGCCGGAACAGATAAGAAAAATTTCATTTTTACCGCTGCCGCTGTGGACAAATTTGTTTCTGAACAGAAACAAGCGTTGTCCTTTTCGCGTTTTGATCCAGCGTTCGACTTCGTAAGAACTGCCGTTGCGAAAGAAACCGGTAATGTTGCGCTTTGAGGCTGCGGCTTCACTGCGGCTCATAAACAACTTAAACACATTCTGGCCGATAACTTCTTGTTCTTTGAGACCGGTGTACTCTTCGCTCAGGCGGTTAAATCGCTGAATGTTGCCATTCTGATCGAGAATGACGATAACGGAGTTGGCTTCGGAGACGACCTGCTCAGCAAAGGACAGGCCCTGAGCCAGGTCGCGGGCCACGGAAGGCGTATCGTTCCACGCAGAGGCGGTACCGGCCCATTCATTACGGGTTATTTTGCGTCCGACAAGGTGAACAGGCACATCTTCGCCATACAACGAGAGCGTCATTGAGATGCTGGACGTAATGACGGTTAACTGGCGGATAAGTTCGGCCTGTTCATCATCCAGCGCCACCACCTGAGTCACATCGGCATTTTCGCTGGTGGCAAGGTGCAGAGCATTGCTGTCCGCTGTCAGTCGCCACCAGGGGCTGTGAGTTCCCATGTAACGAAACAGCAAATTCTGCTCCAAATCGTCCATCATGTTTTCTCCTGAAGCTGCCTGTTAGCGCACAATTTATTCATTTGCGATCGGCTTTTCCGAAGTGAGACCACGGCTGAACCGATGTGAACTTATTGTTTTTTCCCGGTTTTCTTATAATAAAACGAGTCAGGTAAAAAAGGATACTCAGCCAATAAAAATTCACGTAACCGGATATAACGGCACTCTTTTACTGTAGATAATTATGGCGAAATTGGGCGGAAGAAGACTGAAAATAGTAAGAAAAAATGATGATTTTGCAGAGCGGCGTGGAAGAAAAAAATGTCGGCCCGCCCTGTAAGGAAAGGGCCGACAATTGAATAGCTTATCAGGCGCCAGGGCGCGCGATAATACTGCGGGTTTCCATGCGGACTTCGGCGATAGTGACGTCAATCACGTCCGTGACCTTGTAAACCGTTTCACCTTTGATTTGCACAGTACCATTTTCCTGGCTACAGACCAGTTCGTCGCGAACGGCATGCAGGAAAGGTGCAGGGATAAAGGCAACCGCCCCGTTATCCACCAGACGCACACGCATACCCCCACGGCTGATATCAATGATTTCTGCGGCGAAGCGAGTCTCTGTACCGGCTTTATCCTGCAGGAAGCGGGCGTACAACCAGTCACCCACGTCACGTTCCGCCATGCGGTTCAGGCGTCGACGATCTGCCATCTGCAGGGTCGTGTCATCCTGAGGACGTGCAATGGATTCGCCCTTGATGATCGCTTTGAGCAGGCGGTGGTTAACCATATCGCCGTACTTACGAATTGGAGATGTCCAGGTCGCGTAGGCATCCAGGCCGAGGCCGAAGTGCGGGCCAGGCTCTGTGCTGATTTCAGCAAAGGACTGGAACCGACGAATACGGCTGTCGAGGAAACCAGAAGGCTGTGCGTCCAGCTCGCGACGCAGCTTGCAGAAGCCCTGCAAGGTCAGCACCTCTTCCGGGTCAACATGCACGTCATGATTCTTCAGCAGGGCGGCCAGCGCTTCGGTATTGGCCGGATCAAAGCCGGTATGGACGTTATAAATACCGAAGCCCAGCTTGTCGCGCAGCACGCGTGCGGCACAAATGTTGGCGGAAATCATCGCCTCTTCGACGATGCGATTTGCAATACGGCGCGGCTCGGCCACGATATCCAGCACTTCGCCTTTTTCACCCAGAACAAAGCGATAGTCCGGACGATCTTTGAATACCAGCGCATGGGTTTGACGCCATTCACTGCGGTTCAGACAGATGCGGTGCAGCAGACGAATCTGTGCAGCAATGGCGTCTGACTCCGGTTTCCAGGTGCCGGTATTTTCCAGCCAGTCAGAAACGTCGTCATAAGCCAGCTTGGCTTTTGATTCAATGGTGGCAGCAAAGAATTCGATATCGTCTTCAATCGTGCCGTCCGCAGCAATGGTCATACGGCAGGCGAGAACAGGACGCACTTCATTCGGACGCAGCGAGCAGAGATCGTCGGAGAGTTCACGCGGTAACATCGGGATGTTAAAGCCAGGCAGGTAGTTTGTGAACGCACGGACTTTCGCGATATCGTCCAGCTTGCTGCCTTCGGCAATCCAGGCGGTAGGATCGGCAATGGCGACGGTTAACAGCAGTTTGCCATCGGCGCGCTCTTCAGCATACAGCGCATCATCCATATCTTGCGTACTGGCGCTGTCGATAGTGACAAACTCCAGTGCGGTCAGATCCCTACGCTCCAGCCCTTCATCCTGCATCTCGGTGGCTACGCCGTTCGGGGCTTCTTTTTCAAGATTATGGCGCGCAAGCGTAACCCACCACGGCACGAAATGGTCGTCGCCGAAGGTAATGAACTGGGTCAGTTCCGCATAGAACCCACGATCGCCTTTCAGAGGATGACGGCGCATTTCCGCCACGGCCCAGTCACCTTCTTTGAAATCATGCTCAACGCCGCGAGCGGCACGGCATGGAATGGCGTCTTTCAGCAGGGGATGATCTGGCACGATAGAGAGACGGTCGTCTTTTCTCTGCACCTTGCCCACAAAACGGGTCAGGAACGGCTCGATCAGTTCTTCCGGCTCGGCAGATTCACGTTCTTTTTCAGTATGAATGACAGCCATGACGCGGTCACCGTGCATCACTTTCTTCATCTGCGGTGGCGGAATGAAGTAGCTTTTCTGCGCGTCGACTTCAAGGAAACCAAAGCCTTTTTCCGTGGCTTTTACGACCCCTTCTGCACGCGGCGTCTGGGAATGCAGTTGCTGTTTAAGCTGCGCTAGCAGCGGGTTGTCCTGAAACATAATGTTCTATTTTCGTAGCCATTGAGCGGCTGACAGTTTTACGCGATTCTCACTGCCACAGCAAGCGGTCTTTGGGTAAATAGTATGGTTATTCCGCTTTGCCAAGCGCGACTTTCAGGCGCTCAAGCCAGCCATCAAACGCGCTTCGCGTAAGCAGCGCAATCGCCCGGTCAGCGGGAAGTCCTTCCTCCGTGAGCGGGTTAAACTGTGCTGCACTGAAACGGTCCGGAGAACGTGTTAACAACTCCACGGCCGCCGAGAGCGCCGGCGAGGTTACCCAGGCTTCTTCACGGCAATGATTCAGGATTTCCCCCGTCAGATCGAGCAGCATGGGTTCATGGCACAGCACAGGCGTTAGCGCCTGAAGGGCAGGCTCGGCTTGCCAGCGTGAAAGGGACTCGAGTTGATGCGCACTGGCATAGCGCAGTTCCACCACAGGCAGGAGAGCGATCCAGGCGCCGGGCCTGACGGGCAGTGTGTGCGGTTGAATATGATGTCCTGGCAGCCAGCGTACGGGGTGCCCCAGTAGCGCCTGAAACACCGCGACTACGCGGGCCTGAAAACCGATGAAGCCAATAATCTGGCTGATGAGCACGATGTCATACGTTGTCAGGCCCACCTCATCGAGCTGGTTCTGCGCTTTATCATCAATAACATCCGGTGAACTGGCAAGCTGGCGGGCATATTGCGTGATTTGTGCCAGACGGCGGTTACTTTCACGTGAGGAGTCCGGGCCGGGAAGTGGGGCGAGAAGGGCGGCGTAATGATTACAGAGCCTCTGAACCCCACAGGCCTGCGCGACCGTCAGCGCGGTGCTCAGCCTGTCATAAGCACTTAATGTGTGCAGGCGGTTGACGGGGATATCGAGCGGGAACAGCAGATGACATAAGGCTCTGGCAGGGGTTAGCCAGCCAGAACAGGCGGCGACAATCTCATCAGGTAAGGCTAAATCGAGCAAAAAACGATCGTCGACGTTAGCGGCTTCGGGCACCAGGGGCAGGACATCCGTCTGCGCGTGGTTTGACTGGGTTTCGTGGTACCAGTGGCCTTTGCCGGAAAAACGGCGTTGTTCCATGGGCGTTCCTTGATCTCAAAATGGCGATCAATATCCTGGCGTAAGGCGGATGAGGGGAAAAATATTGTTAGGTGATAACAAATAGCAGAACGGAATAACGAGAGGCGGCGGGGGGGGAGAAACTCTCTTCCCGGGCGGGAAGAGAGTCACAAACTTATTTAATTTCCAGCTCGTTCATTGCAGCGATGTTGAAGCCGCCATCAACGTGAACCACTTCGCCGGAGATACCCGCGGAAAGGTCAGAGCACAGGAATGCTGCAGAGTTACCCACATCTTCAATGGTAACGGTACGACGAATCGGCGTAACCGCTTCGCAGTGTGCCAGCATTTTACGGAAATCTTTGATGCCAGAAGCGGCCAGGGTGCGGATTGGACCTGCAGAGATGGCGTTAACGCGCACACCTTCAGGGCCCATTGCGTTCGCCATGTAGCGGACGTTTGCTTCCAGAGACGCTTTAGCCAGACCCATAACGTTGTAGTTAGGGATAGCACGCTCTGCGCCCAGGTAGGACAGCGTCAGCAGGGCGGAGCCCGGGTTCAGCATGGCGCGGCAAGATTTCGCCATCGCAACGAAGCTGTAGGAGCTGATGTCGTGCGCGATTTTGAAGCCATCACGGGTAACCGCGTTAACGTAGTCGCCGTCCAGCTGGTCGCCAGGTGCGAAGCCGATGGAGTGAACGAAACCGTCGAATTTGTCCCACGTTTTTGCCAGTTCAGCAAACATGCCATCGATGCTTTCATCTTGTGCAACGTCACATTCCAGAACGATGCTGGAACCCAGCTGCGCGGCAAACTCTTCAACACGGCCTTTCAGCTTGTCGTTCTGGTAGGTGAACGCCAGCTCAGCGCCTTCGCGATGCATAGCCTGTGCGATGCCGTATGCGATGGACAGTTTGCTGGCAACGCCGGTTACCAGAATGCGCTTACCGGAAAGAAAACCCATAGCTTTAATCCTTATATTCATTGCTTGTTTTTTGCCTTGTAAATCATAGCGTTACAGGCAGTATTTCAAAATTATTCGAAATCAGCTCGAAATTATAGCCCACTCACTGCCCCTTGTGTCACGCTATTTCTCGCGCATTGCCCATGAACGGGGTCCCGAAAGGGGCTGACACGGGTGACGCAGGTCTTAAAATTTCGCCATTCGTCCAGTATATCACCCGGGTTAAGCTTCGCCTCATCCAACCAGCGTGGAAGCGTGATCCTGCAAAGCGTTTCACCTTTTCCTGGCGCGCTCAATGAAACGCGCGACGACAATAAAGAAAACCGGTACGAAGAAGAGGGCGAGAAGCGTACCGCTAATCATGCCGCCGAATACGCCGGTGCCGATGGCATGCTGCGTGCTGTCACTCGCCCCGGTGGCCAGCATTAGCGGGACAACGCCTAGCGTAAAGGCTAACGAGGTCATTAAAATGGGGCGCAAGCGCTGACTGGCGGCCTGGAGGGTTGCCGCGACGGTTGTTTGCCCCTCCCGCTGAAGCTGCCTGGCAAACTCGACAATCAGAATGGCGTTCTTGGCGGAAAGCCCAATCAGGGTGATCAGACCGACCTTGAAGAAAACATCATTAGTCATACCTGCAATGGATACGGCTGCAACCGCGCCAATAAGACCCAGTGGAACGACCAGCATGACCGCGAAGGGAATCGACCAGCTCTCGTAAAGGGCGGCGAGTACCATAAATACCACGAGGATTGACAGCACAATCAGGCCAGGAAGCTGTGACTCAGACGCTTTCTCCTGCAGTGAACTCCCGGCCCAGTCGCCTGCGATACCCGCAGGCAGCTCCTTTGCCAGCGTTTCCACGATTTTCATTGCCGTACCGCTGGACTCACCCGAGGCGGCACTTCCCGTAATCCGTATCGCAGGATATCCCTGGTATCGGTTCAACTGCTGAGGCGCAACGTTCCATGACAGTGTTGCAAACGTAGATACCGGCACCATCTGACCTGTCCGGTTTTTTACCGATAAGGTTAACAATTGTTCAGGTTGCATACGGTATGGCGCATCGGCCTGTACAATGACCTGTTGAACGCGACCGTTATGGGTGTAGTCATTAACGTAACTGGAGCCCATGGTGACAGACAGAGTTTGATTAATTTCATCAAACGAGACGCCCATGGCCTCTGCTTTTTCCCGGTCAATCTGCAGTGCAAGGCTGGTTCCCTCAGGCAGGCCATCAATGTAGACATCATTCAGTTCAGGGCGCTGATTTGCATGCTGAACAAACTCATCGGCGGCATTTTTTAAGGCCTGATATCCCAGACCCGCTCTGTCCTGCAAGTAGTAAGTGAATCCGGATGAGGTCCCCATATCCGAAATAGCCGGAGGAAGTAAGCTCATTGTGACGGCATCAGAAACGCCAGCCATGCGGGACTGGATAGCGTCTGCTTCCCCCTGGGCGGTGATCCCTTGTCGATTTTTCCAGTCCTTAAGCGTGGTAAAGGCCATGGCCGAGTTAGGGCCGGAACCCGAAAAGCCAAAGCCCAGGATCATGATGTTGCTTTCAATCGCCTGTCGCAATGCAATTTCCTCTTCAAATTTTTCAACCACTTTAAGGGTACGCTGCATGGTCGCGTCAGAAGGCAGTTGCAGGGATGACATGAAGTAGCCCTGATCTTCATCCGGCAAAAATGAGGATGGCAAAGAAGACAACCCCATAAACAGGGCAGCGCAAAGGGCAACATACAGCAGCAGCATGCGCCCCGTTTTTTTTAGCACCGCGCCCAGGCTGGACGCATACACTGCCGTGAGGGCATGGAAATGGGTGTTAAACCAGGTTGCAAATCTTCCGGCACCTCTCTTGTTCGCCGCGTGGGGCTTGAGTAACGTGGCACAAAGCGCGGGGGTCAGCGTCAGCGCGAGGAATGCCGATAACAAAATGGAAATGGCCATTGAAATACAGAATTGTCGATAGATGATCCCCACCGAACCCTGCGCAAAGCCCATCGGGATAAACACCGCCGTAAGCACCAGCGTGATACCCGCTATGGCAGGAGTGATTTCATACATGGCCTGCCGCGTTGCTTCGCGTGGGGAAAGCTTTTTTTCTTCCATCAGCCTTTCGACGTTTTCGACAACGACGATGGCATCATCAACGATAATACCGATAGCCAGCACCATCCCGAACATGGTCAGAATATTGATGGAATAGCCGCTGAGCAGCATTATTGTAAAGGTGCCCAGCAGCGCCACGGGGGCGACAATTGCCGGAATAAGCGTGCAGCGTATCTTGTGCAGAAAAAGCAGCATGACCAGGAACACCAGTACCATCGCTTCAACAAATGTCTGAACCACTTTCATAATTGAAAGCTTTACGAAGGGCGCCGTATCAAAAGGCACCGTGAAGGTCATTCCCTCCGGAAGCACGTGAGACAGTTCATCAATGCGTGCCCGCACCCCTGAGGCGGTACTGATGGCATTCGCGCCCGGCGACAGTTGGATTGCGGCTGCCGTCGCCGGAACGCCGTTTTCGCGAATACCGTACGCATAGCTTTGTAGGCCGGACTCAATGCGGGCAACGTCCGACAACTGCAGGCGGGCCCCTGTGGTATCGGATTTAAGTGTAATATGGCGAAATGCCTCGACCGAAGAAAGTTGTCCTTTAACCGTAATCGGATAAGTCACTCCCTGGCCTTCTGTTGCCGGTTCATCGCCCGTTCTGCCGGGGGAAACAATGGTGTTCTGCTGGCTGACCGCGGTAAGCACATCGCTTACCGACAGCCCATAGCTATGAAGCTTCATCGGATCGAGCCAGATACGTAGCGCTTTCTCACCACCAAAAAGCTGGACTTTGCCAACCCCCGGCACGCGGCGAAGTTCATCGCTGATATTTCTGGCAAAATAATCGCTCAAATCCGCTTCCTGAAATGTCCCAGAGGTGGATTTTAACCCCACCATCATCAGAAAACCGGCGTTCGCCGCCTCGACGTTAATGCCGTTTTGTCTGACCGACTGAGGTAGGCGCGGCTCGACAATCTTTATCTGATTCTGGAGATCCATCTGCGCCAGTTTGATATCGGTGCCTGGTTTAAAGGTCACCGTAATCGAGGCTGAGCCGGTGGTGTCACTCGATGATTCAAAATAGAGCAAATTATCCACGCCGGATATTTCACGCTCGATAAGGGAAACGACCGACGTATTCATCACATCAGGGCTGGCGCCGGGATACGAGACAGTAATAATAATGCCTGGCGGCGCAACAGCCGGATACTGCGCCACCGGTAGCCGGGGAATCGACAATACCCCTGTCAACACAATAAAAAGCGCCACGACCCAGGCGAAAACAGGACGATCAATAAAAAATTGCGGCATAAAGATTACTTCCAGTCAACTCACAGTAAAACGCATCAGGTGTGCGATATCTCATCACTGGTCGATACCCGCTTGCCGATGTCTCTGAGTTGTGAAAATTTCTCCAGCAGTTGCGGGGCGTCATCCAGGCTTGTCGCGAACATCCACATGTACGTCATCACGGAATAAATGTGACCGGCGGTAATCCCCGTTGTGTGGGTCATCAGGATAATGGTCAGCGTAAAAAGCAGGGCGATCAGCGAGCCAATCAGTAAATATCCCCACGCTTCGCGGTCTGATAACGCAATCCGCAAACGCGCAAGCGTAGAGTAATGACGGGTCAGGGTTGCAGAGCCCGCTTTATGTACATAATCGACCTCTTTCTCAAGGCGGTTATTGAGGCGTCTGAACAGCAATTCATTCTTATGGGTGAAACCGGAAACAAATCCCATCAGGATCAAGACGACGATGGTGCAGACGATGCCAGCCCAGAATTCAATGATCAGCAGCATAATTGCTGCACCAAAAAGCGAACTCATCGAGGTAATGAACATGGGCAGATGCATTTCAAAGAAATCCACGAACTCACGCGACAAGGTAACTCTCGCCGCGATTGTCGAATGATTAAGCTGCTATTTTCGCTGAGCCAGCACAACAGAGACCGCAAGTCCGGCGTAAATTCGTGCGAAGGTGCGCGTGTCCACGCTGCGCCTGGCGGCACCAATGCACCAGATAAACAGGACCATTAGCCCATACAGTGCAGCGCTCACGGTATCCCCGGCGAGAATGGCATTTATCGCAATCCCCGCAAGTACGGGATAGAGTAAAAAGGTCACATTTTCGGCAATAACCAGAAAGAAGGTAATAAACAGCTTCTTGCGGTGCCGCACGGCAAGTGCCTTGAGCGAGCCAACAACCCCGGAAACGACCGGAGGACGATGAGTATTTTTAAGGATCATATTTTTCGAGTTATTAATGCCAGAGAGCAGGGGAATTCCGTCAGGAATTTATCCATTAACCGTTACTTTATACAGCGCATGTTTAGTACTGATGTGCAATTTGTGGAGGTTATATGGAGACAGTAAACTTAAATCATCCTTAACATGAGATAAATGGGTGAGCCAACAAAAAATATAATGAGAAAACATTCGCAGTAAAACACCAGATCGGCGATATCAGGTGCGATGTTTAACAAAATACTGAAAATGATGATCAGGTAGATAAAAATCAATGCCAGGCACAGGGCCATGACAAGGAGTTCCGACAATCCGCCTCCTTTATGTTGAATCGCAAGAAAAAACGATGTTGCTGCGATACAACCATAAATAACAGGTGAGGAGATAATGGTTGCCGCCACTTTTTCATCGACTTCATGTATCAGGATCATCCAAAGATGCAATAATCCCCACGATACAATAAGAAACAAACATGACGTGCCAACGTTAGCAGGTGAGACATATCTATTAATATTCATTTTGAGTGTCTTTGCGTATTAATGAAAGCAATTGATAGACCGAGCCACATACGAGAAGTTCAATGGTTTATTCTCTTTGGTCGTTTTTTTTCTGAATAAAAAGATTCAACTGTTTATATGGAGTGTTTATATCCGAAATGTGGAGAAAGTGTGGAGGCAATAACATCAAGGGTTTTGTTTTTTGCAGGTATGCTTATAAAAAAGTCACAACACAACGGCACTTTTTTGTCATGCGTGGGTCTGAGCTTTTTATAAAATGGCGCTTAGCATGATTTCGCAACATAAAAGAGACGCCTTCCCGTACCTGTGGAGAGAAAATGTACCAAAATAATTTAATTCTTGTCGCCGAAGATGAAGATGAAATCGCCGATATACTGATGAGCTACCTGCAGCGGGCAGGAATGAAAACCTTAAGGGCAACTGACGGTGAGCAGGCGATTAACCTGACGCGTCTGCATAAACCGGATCTCATTTTACTGGACATCCAGTTGCCGGTATTTGATGGCTGGAGCGTCCTTACCACGCTGCGCCGGGAGAGTACGGTGCCCGTCATTATGGTCACCGTCCTCGATCAGGATGTGGATAAGCTGATGGGGTTGCGGCTGGGCGCTGACGATTACGTCATAAAGCCATTCAATCCCTCTGAAGTTGTCGCGAGAGTGGAAGCCGTACTGCGCAGAACGAAGGCCAACGTTCAACAGGTTGCAGCAATGCCGCTCCGGACATCCTTTATTACGGTCTACCCGGATGATTTCTATATTGAAGTCACGGTTGGGGAGGAGGTGGTATGTCCTGTATTGACCACCACAGAATTTAAACTGCTGACCTATCTGGTCAGGAACCCGAGAAAGGTCTGCTCCCGCGAAGAGTTACTTAACGCCTGTCTGCCGGAGGGCGATACCTTAGACAGAACGGTGGACAGCCACATGAGTAAGCTGCGCAAAAAACTGGAACTTGCGGGTCTTCATGGTGTGCCTGAAAGCATAAGAGGGATGGGTTACCGGCTGGGTGACAAGAAATGAGTAAAGAATCTGTTCTGAGCCGCCAAATCTTAACCTATATGGTTACGCTGGCATTGATTATTATTGCCATCGCTATTCTGGGCTCCTGGCTGTTTTACAGCTTCGTACTGGATTACCTCCCGGGAGGCACCGCCGCTGGCAGCGAAGAGAATATGACGATGTGGGACTGGTTGTGGCTCGTAACGGTCTCGACAATCAGTTTGATGATCTCTCTCTTTTTGACCGTAAAACTGTCATCACGAATTCTGACGCCTTTGAACGCGGTAGCCTCCAGCCTGAAACGCATTTCTCAGGGCGATCTGGATGCCCGGGCCTGGTGCGCGAGTTCACAGCTTGGCGAGATAAATCATCTCGTCAACGACTTCAACGAAATGGCTGAAAAATTGCAAACGCTGGATATTCAGCGCAAATCCTGGAATGCGGCGATTGCGCATGAGCTGAGAACACCCGTCACGATTTTACGTGGGCGGCTTCAGGGTCTCGTCGACGGTGTGTTTGCACCAGATCCAGCTGTATTCAATAACCTGCTAAAGCAAACCGAAGGTCTGGCTCGCCTGATAGAGGATCTCCGTGTTGTCAGCTCGGACGGCGGTGCGGGTTATACGTTATGCAAGAGCGAAATCGATCTTAAGGACACCCTGGAAACAGCACTTGAGACCTTCAGGCCTGAGTTTAAGCGTAAGCAATATGATATTCATACCGAACTTAAAACACAGCGGTGTATCTGCGATCCGCTACGTATTAATCAATGTCTGACCGTGTTATTTGACAATGCGCTGCATTACTCGACATCACGTAAACTCATCATAAAAAACGGGGTGTATGGTAAAGAAAATTACATCCTGATTCAGGATGAAGGGCCAGGCATACCCCGGGAATTTCATGATTTTCTCTTCCAGCCCTTTCAGCGCGACAAAGGGGCCAGACAACTGAATCCTGAAGGCTGTGGTTTAGGGTTGTCGGTGGTAAAAGCCATCATGCTTGCGCACGGTGGCGATGTTACCTATGTTCTGACGAAGCGAAACCACTCGCTATTCAAATTAACCTGGCCGGTTGCGGCATGACTCAAATGAGCCTGTTTGTAACAGGCGTCATTTGCCACATTTCGCCCAACCTGGCGTCCCATTCCGGGGGCGTGATGGCAAGTTTGCCTCGTTTCGGGCTTAACGTTATTTCACTAAAATAGATTTCATCCTGCGTGAGCATGAGATCGACACGGCAATAATCAATCCCCTGGGCCAGGTCTTGCGCCGCCAGCACTGCCTCCTGATAAGACGCAGGTCTGGGTATGTCCTGCGGGGTGTTAGGATATTCCATCTGGAAAGGCTGCAATTGCCAGTGCCGATCGTAAACGTTGATAAATCCATTGCCGCTTTCATCGGTAAAATCCGCTTCCACGAACTGCGCGATGCCATGAAAACAATGGATCCTTAACATCTCTGATGTTGTGCTTTTGTCGGTGTTATTAAACAGGTCGATGTACTGCTCGCACAGAATAACAGGAAGGATGTTTTTATATTGCCATTCCCTTGTGGTGTAATATAAATTTCTCTTTAATGCCAGCCGGAGTTTGTTTTGCGTTTTTTTGAGGTCAAACTCTGCTTTGTTTGTGCATATGACCGCACTTCCACTGTCATGGTTGCATTTTAATACAAATTTATTCGGCAGTTTCGTCAGGTCAATGTGCTCAACGCGACGGTATACGCCAATCAATGGCACTACTTTTAGTCGTTGCGTTCTCGATAGCACATATTCCCTCACCGCCAGTTTATCAGCCAGCAGCGTATAGTGTGAATTATGGTCATAGACCAGTCGATGACAAATTTTTTCGTTCAGGGTAGCAGGTGATTTTATATCAAATGTGTCACCGTGAATTTCTTTGAGACGGGACAGATGAAAGTTAATGTCAGATATTAAATAAGACCGACACTTCCTGAGTAGATACTCCAGGCTTTTTAAATAATATGTGATTTTGTTCATTCTTTCCTCCGAAATATCTGCATATTCTGAAGGAGAAGGATTGATTCTTATTGCCTGGAGTATGGAGGAAAAATGGAGAGAGCCGCTTATAAAGCGGATGGCGATGTGCAACGCAAAATAAAAGGATTAAACGTCCTGTTTAATCCTTTGACGTTCTGAGTCGAAATATTCGCTGTCGCGGGAGACACCTGACAGGCGGTTACCGATCCTTTCTCCATGCATCAGCAGTTAGCGCTTCACCAAAATGTCCGGCAATCAGGCGTTTTGTTAAATCGTGGAGTGGGGAAGCCAGCACATCCGCTGTGCTGCCGCGCTCGACGACCTCACCCTGGTGCATGACCATCACCTGGTCGCTGATATGTTTCATCATGCCAAGATGTTGCGTGACGTAGATATAAGCGATCCCCTGTTTTTCCTGTAACTCCAGCATCAGGTTAATTAACTGCGAACGCATCGACATATCCAGAGAGGCGAGGGCTTCGTCAGCAATAATCACTTTTGGGCGCAAAATCAGGGCACGCGCCAGGCCAAGACGCTGCTTCTGACCCGGGGCCAGCATATGCGGATAGTAACTCTCGTGATCGGGCAGCAGCCCAACCATACGCAGGGTTTCAAAAATACGTTTACGGCGAGCGTCAGGCTCCAGATCGGTATTCAGCCGCAGCGGGAAATCCAGGATCTGCGAAATGCGCTGGCGCGGATTAAGCGAAGTGGAGGGATCCTGGAAGATCATGCGGATACGCTGGCTGCGGAAGGAGTAATCGCCGAATGCCAGCGGATGATCGTCAATCAGCACTTCACCGCCGCTTGGCTCGACCATGCCCGCCAGCATTTTTGCCAGCGTGGATTTGCCGGAACCATTCTCGCCAATGATCGCCAGGGTCTGTTTTTCGCGCAGCGTAAAGCTCAGCGGCTTCACGGCCTCCACGGTCTGGCGGTGGAACAGCCCGGTGCGATAGCGAAAGGTCTTACTCAGGTTGCGCACTTCCAGTAAGGTTTCGACCATTTCACTCTCTCTCCATGTTCAGCGGGAAATGACAGGCGTAAAGGTGGTTTTTCGCCCCCGTCAGACGCGGCGTTTCAATACACTTACGCTGTGCATACGGGCAGCGTGGCCCAAGACGACAGCCTATCGGCAATGACTCCAGCAGCGGGATCGCACCGGGCAGCGTGTTCAGACGGCTCTTGTGCGGCATGGCGCTGCCAAAATCCGGGATTGCACGAATCAGCGCCTGCGTATAAGGGTGGTGCGGCGTGGTGACCAGATCTTCACTGGGGGCGGTTTCCACCGTTTGCCCACAGTACATCACATCAATTTTATCCGCCCATTTGCTGAGCATTTGCAGGTCATGGCTGATCAGCAAAATGGTGGTGTTGTTATTCTGATTCAGCCGCGTCAGCAGGCGGAATATCTGTGCCTGCGTGGTGGGCTCCATTGCGTTTGTAGGCTCATCCGCAATCAACAGACGCGGCTGATTGGCCAGCGCGATGGCAATCATCACTTTCTGGCATTCACCGTCGGTGAGTTCGTAGGGGAAACTGCGCATCGCGTCTTTGTGATCTTTGATCCCGACGCGATGAAGCAGCTCAATGGCGCGGCGTTTTCGCCAGCCGAAACGCTGCCACCAGCGGCCTTTATAGGTCCAGCCGGGAATGTTCTGCATCAGCTGCTTGCCGACACGCTCGGATGGATCAAGACAGGATTGTGGCTCCTGGAAAATCATTGAGACGTTATGACCCACCAGCTTACGACGCTCGCGTGGGGAGAGGCGCAGCAGGTCAATATCATCAAAACGCATTCGGTCGGCGGTGACGCGCCAGTTGTCCTTCGCCACGCCGCAAATGGCTTTGGCGATGAGGCTTTTCCCTGAGCCGGATTCACCGACCAGCCCGCGTATTTCGCCTTCTGCAAGGGTAATACTGATACGGTCGACGGCCTTAACCCAGCCTTCACCGGTTTTAAACTCGATGGTGAGGTTGCGGATATCAAGAAGCGGCATTATTGCACCCCCGCATTAATTGCGCGGCGAATACCGTCGCCCAGCAGGTTAATCAGCAACACGCTGACCATGATGGCCGCACCCGGTAACATCACCGTCCAGGGGGCAACGTAGATAAGCTCCAGCGCATCGCCCAGCATCGCGCCCCATTCCGGTGACGGCAGTTGCGCACCCAAATCGAGGAAACCCAGCGCGGCGATATCCAGAATCGCCATCGACAGGGCGCGGGTGATCTCGGTGACCAGGCCGGCCGCGATATTTGGCAGGACGGCAAACCACAGAATATTGAGCGTGGTAGCGCCGTCCAGACGGGCGGCAACGACATACTCTTTCTCCAGCTCGTCATGCACCATGCTGTAAACAGAACGAACAATACGCGGCAGAATAGCCAGCCAGACGGCGAACATGGCATGCGAAAGGTGCGGCCCGGCAAAGGCCACCACGATAATTGCCAGCAGCAACGACGGGATAGAGAGCAGGGTGTCCAGAATGTGGTTCAGCACCGCCGAGCGCAGACCGTGTGTCGAGCCGGCAAAAATGCCCAGCGCAAGGCCGCAGACTGTGGCGGCAAGCGTCACCACAAACGCACCTCCCACCGTCGGGGCGGCGCCGCTCAGCAAGCGGCTCAGCACATCACGACCCAGATCGTCGGTGCCCAGGAAGAAGGAGACCTCCCCATAGCGCGACCACGACGGAGGTAACAACTGATAGCCGAGGAACTGCTGGTCGATACCATAGGGGGCAAACCACGATCCAAACACGCAAAGCAATACCAGCCCGGCACAGCCGTACAGGCCGATCATTGCCGTGGTGTCACCATAGAATTTACGCCACACGGTACGTAGCGCACCGGGCGTGCGCTTTTCACTGTATA
>NZ_RXPT01000025.1:0-69909 GCF_003965585.1 Enterobacter sp. WCHEn045836 | reverse complement strand
TTACGCTGACCAGATCACTTCTGTTCTGAAAGCCGCTGGTGTGGAAACTGAAGTGTTCTTTGAAGTTGAAGCTGACCCAACCCTGAGCGTTGTTCGCAAAGGTGCCGAACTGGCTAACTCCTTCAAACCAGATGTGATTATCGCACTGGGTGGTGGTTCCCCAATGGACGCCGCGAAAATCATGTGGGTGATGTACGAGCATCCAGAAACCCACTTCGAAGAACTGGCGCTGCGCTTTATGGACATCCGTAAACGTATCTACAAGTTCCCGAAAATGGGTGTAAAAGCGAAAATGATCGCGGTAACCACCACTTCCGGTACAGGTTCAGAAGTTACACCGTTCGCAGTAGTAACAGATGACGCAACGGGTCAGAAATACCCACTGGCTGACTATGCACTGACTCCAGATATGGCCATCGTTGATGCCAACCTGGTGATGGATATGCCGAAATCACTGTGTGCATTCGGTGGTCTGGACGCCGTCACCCACGCCCTGGAAGCGTATGTTTCCGTACTGGCTTCTGAGTTCTCTGACGGTCAGGCTCTGCAAGCGCTGAAACTGCTGAAAGAAAACCTGCCAGCGTCTTACAACGAAGGGTCTAAAAACCCGGTCGCCCGTGAACGTGTCCACAGTGCGGCAACCATCGCCGGTATCGCGTTTGCGAACGCCTTCCTCGGGGTTTGCCACTCAATGGCTCACAAACTGGGTTCACAGTTCCACATTCCTCACGGTCTGGCGAACGCCCTGTTGATCAGCAACGTTATCCGTTATAACGCGAATGACAACCCAACCAAGCAGACTGCTTTCAGCCAGTACGACCGTCCGCAAGCACGTCGTCGTTACGCTGAAATCGCAGACCACCTGGGTCTGAGTGCACCGGGCGACCGTACTGCCGCGAAGATCGAGAAACTTCTGGCATGGCTGGAAAGCCTGAAGGCTGAACTGGGTATTCCAAAATCTATCCGCGAAGCGGGTGTTCAGGAAGCTGATTTCCTCGCACACGTTGATAAGCTGTCTGAAGATGCATTCGATGACCAGTGTACTGGTGCGAACCCGCGCTACCCACTGATCTCCGAGCTGAAACAGATCCTGCTGGATACCTTCTACGGACGTGAGTTCAAAGAAGGTGACGTTGCAGCTGTGAAAACAGAAGCACCAGCCATTAAAGTTGACAAAAAAGCGAAGAAAAGCGCCTGATTGACAACGTGATAAAAAACCCGCCACTGGCGGGTTTTTTTATGTCCGGATATCAGGCATTTTACGTGACCCGAAACACTACTTCCGGTTGTCGTGCTGTATCGCCGTCAGTGAGCCTACAGACAACGCTTCTTTATAATGCTTACGGCAGACCGACACATAACGTTCATTGCCTCCTATCACCACCTGCTCACCATCTGCATAGGGTTTTCCGGCTTGATCGAGCCGAAGCACCATACTGGCTTTGCGACCGCAAAAACAGATGGTTTTCAGTTCGACCAGTTTATCGGACCAGGCAAGCAAATACTGGCTACCGGCAAATAGCTCACCGCGGAAGTCCGTGCGCAATCCGTAGCAGAGAACGGGAATATCAAGTTCATCAACAACCTCAGAAAGCGCATGGACCTGTTCACGCGTCAGGAACTGGCTCTCATCTACCAGAACGCAATGAATGGGCTGGGAGGTATGCTCTGCACGAATATCCTGCAACAGGTCCGTTTGCGGGTTAAACAGTCTGGCCGGTGACGAAAGACCGATTCTGGAACTCACCTTACCGGCGCCAAAGCGATCGTCGATTTCAGCAGTGTAAACAACGGTACGCATCCCTCGTTCCTGATAATTGTAGGAGGATTGCAGTAACGCCGTGGATTTACCGGCATTCATTGCCGAATAGTAGAAATAAAGTTGTGCCATTGGCCGTCAAACCCTAATCAATGTGTAATATTCCCGATGAATCATTGTACCATATTTTGTCTGGTCATCAGCGATACACCACACAGTCTATGGGGTTCTCTACGGCGTTAACCGCAGGAAATTTACGAAAATAATGCGATAAAACAGGAGGTAAACTGATTCAGCAAGCGCAATATGTCTCGATCCCGCTAAAGATAACACTTCTTTTTATACTGGAATCACCGTTCATTAAAATTCACTATTTATTAACTATTTTTGCCTTTGCAACGCGGGCAAAAACTAATACAAAAGGCTGATATTTATCCGCTGCAACTATAATTCCTGCGGTAAATGTCACAAAAAAAAGATGCAACCGAACGGGTTAAGCAGCTAAGCGTGATAACAAGCGAGCCTGTCAGGTGATGAAATTTAAGTTAGCGTAATTAATAATAGCGGCCATAATTCCATATTTTTTGAATTCCTTACATTCCCACCTATTGCACAACTGAATTTATCGCTCTATTATTAGGACAACAAACCACCCCCCATTATAAGTTTGAGATTACTACAATGAGCGAAGCACTTAAAATTCTGAACAACATCCGTACTCTTCGTGCGCAGGCAAGAGAATGCACCCTGGAAACGCTTGAAGAAATGCTGGAAAAATTAGAAGTTGTAGTTAATGAACGTCGCGAAGAAGAAAGCGCTGCTGCTGCTGAAATCGAAGAGCGTACGCGTAAACTGCAGCAATATCGTGAAATGCTGATTGCTGATGGTATCGATCCAAATGAATTGCTGAACAGCATGGCTGCAGCTAAGACCGGTACTAAAGCAAAACGCGCTGCTCGTCCGGCTAAATATAGCTATGTAGACGAGAACGGCGAAACGAAAACCTGGACTGGCCAGGGTCGTACTCCTGCTGTTATCAAAAAAGCCATGGATGAGCAAGGTAAACAGCTGGACGACTTCCTGATCAAGGATTAATCCTAACGTATTCAGAAAAATCCCGCTTAATGCGGGATTTTTTTTACCCGCAATTTCCACAAACATCCCCTTACATGCCGTCATATTGGGACATAGCGCTATTTAATGTTCCTTACAGACCAGGGTTACAGCCGTGAGTTTTGGGCATAAAAAAACCGGTGGGCATCGCCTCACCGGTCTTGATCATTCGCGGACGGGGTTATTTTTTAATACCCACGCTTTCTTTCAACCAGGCTTTAAATTCTTCACCCAGTGAATTGTGGCGGATGCCATATTCAACAAAGGCCTGCATATAACCGAGTTTATTACCGCAGTCATGGCTCTTACCTTTCATATGGTAAGCTTCAACTGTCTCTTTCTCGATCAGCATATCGATGGCATCAGTCAGCTGGATCTCATCCCCTGCTCCTGGAGGCGTCTTCGCCAGCAGTGGCCAGATTTCTGCGCTCAGGACATAGCGACCAACTACCGCCAGATTAGACGGCGCGACATCGGCTTTAGGCTTCTCTACGACGCCCACCATTGGTACGCTTTCACCCGGTTCCAGATTAACGCCTTTGCAGTCAACCACACCGTAAGCGGTGACGTCGTCGACAGGCTCAACCATAATCTGGCTGCTACCCGTTTCGTCGAAGCGTTTGATCATCTCGGCCAGATTATCCTGAGAGAGGTCGGATTCGTATTCGTCCAGAATAACGTCTGGCAGAATGACCGCGACAGGCTCATTACCCACAACAGGATGTGCACACAGTACTGCGTGGCCCAGACCTTTAGCCAGCCCCTGACGTACCTGCATAATGGTGACGTGTGGAGGGCAAATAGACTGAACTTCTTCTAACAGCTGACGCTTAACACGTTTTTCCAGCATGGCTTCAAGTTCGAAACTGGTATCAAAATGGTTTTCGATAGAGTTTTTAGATGAATGCGTAACCAGCACAATTTCAGTGATGCCGGCTGCGATACATTCGTTTACGACATACTGAATTAATGGCTTATCAACCAGTGGCAGCATTTCTTTAGGAATTGCCTTAGTTGCTGGTAACATCCTGGTCCCCAATCCCGCTACCGGGATGACGGCCTTTCTGACTTTCGAATTTAGGGCAGCCATTCAAATTCTCCTGAGCTGTTCAAGTTTTGAACTTTTATGCATTAAATAACGCGTTGAGTATATCAGCCTCATCCCACAGTCCGGGTCTGAAAAGAACGCGTTGCCGATCAATTAGGATAAATACGCATGAATCTAGGCAGCGATAGTAGCACTCCCCGCAAAACACAGGTAAAGCAATCTTAAAATTAAAATCCAACTGCTTATTCCGTGGACAACATTAACCGCAACCGTCCCCCGGCGCCCCAAATTTGGCACTGCCAGGAGGAACAGCGATGGCTAATTTGATTAAGATAAGCCGTACCCAATGTACCCAGCGGCACACCGTTGCTAACCTGAATATGATGTTCCCCGGTATTCAGTGAGGCGTTCAGACCTGCTGACACGAGGATAAGATTTTTCAATCCACTGTGGTAATAACCTACCAACAGGGGAAATTGTCCTGGTAAATTGGCCTGGCGAAAAAGCTGGTTAACTTGTTTCAGCAAACTGCCTAACTCAGGAAGCCGTTGCCCCTGATGCGATAACTGCTCCTGCAACAGACCGTTAAATAGCGCACGAAGTAATAACGCCGCTAATACACCATTATCGCCTGCACGGGTGACATCCAGGGAATAAAACGCAAGATCCGAATCCGACAGTGGCGCAATATCCAACACCAGTCCGGGCTGGTCAGCAGCCACCAGCTGACGATAATTTATTCGACAATGTGAAAAAGTTTGTTGTACCGGTGGCTGAAGTTCCTGCAACAGCTTCGCCGCGGCAGGCGGATCACTGACCAGTGCATCCCAGTCCTGGAAAAGGCGCTCCTCTTCCTCAACGCGGGAATTAAACATATTCGGATAAAGGCATGCCAGCACCGTTTCACGCAACCGGTTCAGATCTTTTACTGGTTTCAGCAGAATATCCTGCACCCCCAGACGCAATGCTTTGGCAATATCCGCCATATTTTCCGTCGCGGAGATCACCAGAATGGGGGTCTGGTTACCCTCATTACGCAGATGTTCAACCAGCTTCAGGCCATTCATCCGCGGCATTGCGATATCACAGATCATCAGATCGGGCGTGATACTGACCATTTTTTCCAGCGCGTCGACACCATCTTCAGCCAGGGCAGTGGTTGCCCCCAGCGAGGATAACCACGAATCCAGTAGCGATCGGAAAACGGGCTCGTCTTCAACAATCAAAATGTGTTTTCCGGCCAATGGCTGCGTCATGGTTCCTCCCCTGGCTGACAGTTACTAAATAGTGGCATGCTATCGGCACTATCGCCTGTCAGATTTTGCTGAAGTAGTCAAAAAAAGGTACTTAACGTGCTGTTCGCACAAAGGGCAATAATTCGTCCATTTTCTTTTCGACGGCTAAAGATCCCGCTGCGATGGCGGCCTCAGCCCGATGGAAATCA
The DNA here is from genome assembly GCF_003965585.1 of Enterobacter sp. WCHEn045836. Classification (NCBI taxonomy): domain Bacteria; kingdom Pseudomonadati; phylum Pseudomonadota; class Gammaproteobacteria; order Enterobacterales; family Enterobacteriaceae; genus Enterobacter; species Enterobacter sp. WCHEn045836. The sequence continues at coordinate 64,545 of NZ_RXPT01000025.1, read as the reverse complement.
AGGGTAGAGATTTGTGGACAATAGGGTTGAATCAGAATATCCGGTGGGTCGCCCGCCATACGGTTACGTTTCAGGCGGTTTTCAAGCACCTGGATGGACGTCGTCATGATCTCAATTGCCGTCGGCGCGGTTACCGAGCGGCGTGCAGCCATACGACCAATGCGACCGCGTAAGCGTTCATGCCAGGCCAGTTTCTCGCCCTCAGCATCTTCACTTTGCAGATTGACAGGCATGAGGTCTTGTTGCATCAGGTGAGCGTCGTGCTGTAAATCGACGGCAATCACAATATCAGCCCCCATCGCACGTGTCAGAGAGATTGGCACCGGGTTAACGACCCCGCCATCAACGAGCCAATAGCCGTTATGCGGGACTGGTGCCATTAGCCCCGGCATGCTGCAGGAGGCACGAACGGCAAGGTGGATATCCCCTTCGGTCAGCCAAAGCTCACGCCCCGTACTGAGATTCGTCGCCACGGCGCCGAAAGGCATCTGACAGTCGTTGAAATCCTGGAGAGGCATAATCTGACGGAACTGGTTAAAGACGCGTTCACCGCGAAGCAACCCGCCACGCTGCCAGGAAAGGTCCATCAGGCGCAGCACGTCCCAATAGCTGAAGGATCGCACCCATGTTTCGAGTTCCGGCAGTTTTCCACACGCATAGGCGGACCCCACCAGCGATCCAATCGAGCACCCTGCAACAATATCGACATCGACGCCCATCTGGTTTAAGGCATTTATCACGCCGATATGTGACCATCCGCGGGCTGCACCTGAGCCCAGCGCCAGTCCAATTTTAACCTTTCTCATTAGCCCTGTTTTACTTCCCCTGGATTCCCGACATAGCGTCGACGCAACAGCTCAGTTAACATGGTGCTACCCGAAGCGTTTTACGCCCTTAATTTTTTGTTCCAGGAAGAGAATCGTGTCTCAACTCTGCCCCTGTGGTAGCGCTCTGGAGTATAGCCTATGTTGCCAGCGATATCTTTCTGGCGATCAGGTTGCACCAGACCCATCACACCTTATGCGTTCACGTTATACCGCTTTTGTGATCAAAGACGCAGACTACCTGATTAAAACCTGGCACCCCACCTGCCAGGCCGCCGGTTTCAGACAGGAGATCGAAGCCGGGTTCGCCAATACCCAGTGGTTCGGTCTTACGGTTTATGAATCCGCACCCGGCAGTCACGACAACGAAGGTTACGTCAGCTTTGTCGCCCGGTTTACTGAACACAATAAATCTGGCGCGATTATCGAGCGTTCCCGATTCTTAAAGGAAAGCGGGCAATGGTATTATATTGACGGAACGCGCCCACAGTTTGGTCGTAACGATCCCTGCCCTTGTGGTTCAGGTAAAAAATTTAAAAAGTGTTGCGGGCAGTAACGCCCGACAACCGAGACTTCGCAAATACTCAAACAGGATTTCCCGGCGATGCAATCACTACAACGTAAAGTTCTGCGCACCATCTGTCCCGATCAAAAAGGGCTGATCGCACGAATTACCAACATCTGTTACAAACATGAACTGAATATCGTGCAGAACAACGAATTCGTTGACCACCGTACCGGTCGTTTCTTTATGCGTACCGAACTGGAAGGTATTTTCAACGACACCACTCTGCTTGCCGATCTGGACAGCGCGCTGCCAGAGGGCTCCGTGCGCGAGTTGACGCCTGCGGGACGTCGTCGCATCGTGATTCTGGTGACCAAAGAAGCGCACTGCCTGGGCGATCTGCTGATGAAAGCAAACTACGGCGGTCTGGATGTCGAAATCGCCGCCGTTATCGGTAACCACGAGACGCTGCGTACGCTGGTTGAACGTTTTGATATTCCGTTCGAGCTGGTGAGCCATGAAGGCCATACGCGTGAAGAGCACGACAACCTGATGGCTCAGGCGATTGAAGCGCACAACCCGGACTACGTTGTCCTGGCGAAATACATGCGCGTGTTAACGCCCTCCTTCGTGGCACGTTTTCCGAACAAGATAATCAACATTCACCACTCCTTCCTGCCCGCCTTTATTGGTGCGCGTCCCTACCATCAGGCCTATGAACGTGGCGTGAAGATCATCGGCGCAACGGCGCACTATGTGAATGACAATCTGGATGAAGGCCCGATCATTATGCAGGACGTGATTCATGTGGATCACACCTACACGGCGGAAGATATGATGCGTGCCGGACGTGATGTCGAGAAGAACGTTCTGAGCCGTGCACTGTATCAGGTGCTGGCGCAGCGCGTATTCGTTTACGGTAACAGAACGATCATTCTTTAATCGACTGAGAAATGAATTGGTTAGCTTTACAGCTTTGCGCGTAAAAATCAGGCAACCAGTTTATTTTTCTTGTGCTAACGCTTTACAGGGGCGTGTCATTTGATATGATGCGCCCCGCTTCCAGCAGGAAGCAGGCCAGTAAAAGCATTATCCCGTGGTGGGGTTCCCGAGCGGCCAAAGGGAGCAGACTGTAAATCTGCCGTCATCGACTTCGAAGGTTCGAATCCTTCCCCCACCACCATTTCTCAGCAAGACCTCAAAATTTGAATTACCCCTGGTGGGGTTCCCGAGCGGCCAAAGGGAGCAGACTGTAAATCTGCCGTCATCGACTTCGAAGGTTCGAATCCTTCCCCCACCACCATGAATTCAAAAAAATCATAACAAAACCAAACTGAGCACACTTTCGTAGGCCGGGTAAAGCGCAGTCGCCATCCGGCGACAGACGACTACATCGGCGGCAAGCGTCGCTTCACCGGCGAGCTCTTCACGATTGACGTATTACACTGGGCATGCTCCGACAGACCATCCAGCAACACATCCAGTTGCTCAATTGACCGCACCGCTAACCGGATAACAAAACAGTCTTCACCAGTCACTTTGTCGCTCTCTATGCACTCCGGCATCGCCTGAATGTACTTATCCACTTTATGTAACAATCCTGGCAACGGGCGAACCCGCACCAGTGCCTGCAGCGTATAGCCTAACGCCGCCAGATTCACCCGTGCACCATACCCCTGAATCACACCACGCTCTTCCAGCCTTTTCAGGCGTTCTGCCGTGCTGGGCGAGGTCAGACCGATACGGCCGCTGAGTACCTTGAGCGACATACGCGCATCTTCCACCAGACAAGCCAAAATTTGCCGATCGATATCATCGAGAAGGTATTCCATCGTTTTCACCTAATTTTAAAAAGCCATTCGCGTATTTAACCTTATCTCAACCCTGTAAAACCCGACAGCGATTTTCGACAATAGCGTCATCAACCAGGAGGTGAATGATGCGTGACTTACATAAAGGCGTCTGGCAAATGAGCCTGGCGATGTTAATTTCCGGCTCGATTGGCGCGTTTGTTTTACTCTCCGGACTGCCAGTGTCAGAAGTGGTTTTCTGGCGCTGTTTGATAGGCGCGATCGCACTGTTCATTTTCATTCGAATGAGCCAAAAGCCCTTTAGTCCCCTCACCCGCACCTCTCTGCTGTTGGCTATTCTGGGTGGGGTAGCATTAGTGGTGAACTGGCTGCTGCTGTTCGCGGCCTATGAACGTATTTCGATTGGCCTTTCCACCGTGGTGTATAACACTCAGCCCTTTATGCTGGTGATGATGGGTATGTTTTTAGGCGAACGCGTCAGTCTGGTCAAATGGGGCTGGCTGCTTCTCGCCTTTGGTGGGGTGGTGATTTTACTCTCCAGCGAACTCTCCGGCACGCATGGCTCTGGCTGGCTCGCGGGGATTGGTCTGGCACTGGGTGCGGCCTTCTTCTACGCGTTGACGGCGATTATTGCCCGCAAACTGAAATCCATCGCACCACAGCATATAGCCTTTATTCAGGTGCTGACAGGCGTGGTAATGCTACTGCCGTTTGCCCATATGCCCGCCTTGTCCGCTGATTTTCCGTGGCCAATTTTACTGACGCTGGGCATTGTCCATACCGGTATCATGTATCAGCTGCTGTATAGCGCCATCCAAAAACTTCCGACGCCCATTACCGGTTCACTGTCCTTTATCTATCCGGTAGTGGCGATCGTTGTCGATAATGTGGTCTTCGGGCATTCGCTGGATATTACCCAACTGGCGGGCGGCGCGCTGATCCTGTTTGCTGCGGCAGGCAATAACCTGGGCTGGGGCGAAAAAAAACCCCGCGAATGCGGGGTTAGAGTCAAAACGACAAATTAGCGACGGGCACGCACAATCTGGTATTTGCGCGTCAGGTACTCCACCGGCGCGCTCCAGATGTGCACCAGACGAGAGAACGGGAACAGCACAAACAGGGTCATACCCAGCACCAGGTGCAGGCGGAAGATAAACGCCACCCCGTCCAGATGTTCAGATGCACCACCGTGGAAGGTCACTACGGACTGCGCCCATCCCACCAGCTTCATCATCTCGCTGCCGTCCATATGCTGCGCCGAGAATGGAATGGTCAGCAGACCCAGTGCGCACTGAACCATTAACAGGGAGAGGATCAGGATATCCGCCGTGGTCGTAGTAGCCCGCACGCGCGGGCTGAACAGACGGCGTTTCAGCAGCAGCAGACCACCCACCAGGGTCATCACGCCGCAAGCGCCACCGGCGATCATCGCCATCTTCTGCTTCACTTCGATGGGCAGCCACGCTTCATACATCCAGTGTGGCGTCAGCATCCCCAGGAAGTGACCGGCAAAAATCCCCAGAATACCGATGTGGAACAGGTTAGACGCAACGTGCATCCCTTTGCGATCCAGCATCTGGCTGGAGGCAGCACGCCAGGTGTACTGGCCATAGTCATAACGCAGCCAGCTTCCCACCAGGAACACGGTGCCCGCGATATACGGGTAAATGTCAAAGAAGAACATATTCAGGAAGTGCATTAGTGCCGTCCTCCGTTAGAGATATTCAAATATTGCGGGGCAACCGCGCCGGCAAAACGGCGCTGGTGAGCCGAAATTTCAGATTCGCCGCAGCTCTGGTCAGCAAAGAATTTCACCTGCTCTTCTTCCCAGACCGCATCCAGCGCCTGTGGCGTGTCATCGCGGGCTTCGTCCGCAATTTTCTCCGCCACTTTTTCACTGTCGACCGAGGCATTCGCCAGCTTCACCAGCACCCCGAACAGCGCCGCATAGCGGCTCTCGCGCTGCTGAAGACGGGCGCTGAGCAACGCCAGAATCGGCGCGATGTCCTGCAGACCACCCAGCGCCTCTTCTTTTGGCAACTGCGCCAGATACTCCAGGTACAGCGGCAGATGATCCGGCAGCTCGCGACTGTCGAGCTGCAGGCCGTGCTGCTCGTACTGGGCCATCAGATCCACCATTGCCTGCCCCCGATCGCGGGATTCACCGTGTACATGTTCAAACAGCAGCAGCGAGGTTGCGCGACCGCGATCAAACAGCTGGCTGTAATCCGCCTGCGCATCGAGAAGATCGCGCGCTAACAGGTCGCGGAGGAAAACGCCCAGTGTCTGGGCATCTTCTTTATCCAGGTTTTCAGAGGACGCGAGCGCATCAAAGAGTTCCTGCTGATGCTGCGCCAGCGCGGCATCCGGGTACTCCAGCAGACGCGAAATAATCACGAGTTCAATCATGGGTGCGGCTCCGTTTTGCTGGTCACATCCATGGCATCGATGCGGCGGCTGTTGAACAGGTTGAATTTGCTGTCAGACCCGTGGCAACCGTCGCCAAAGCTAAAGCCACAACCGTTTTTCTCCGGGAAGGCTTCGCGCGCCAGCTCACGGTGGCTGCTTGGTACCACGAAACGGTCTTCGTAGTTGGCAATGGCCAGGTAGCGGTACATCTCCTGCGCCTGCGCTTCGGTCAGGCCGACCTCTTCCAGCGCACGGATGTCGGTCACGCCGTCCACGGTTTCCGCACGTTTGAAGTGGCGCATCGCCAGCATACGTTTCAGCGCCAGCAGCACCGGCTGGGTATCGCCTGCGGTCAGCAGGTTTGCCAGGTACTGAACCGGGATTCGCAGGCTCTCCACGTCCGGCAGAATGCCGTTGCTGCCCAGCTCGCCTGCATCCGCGGCTGACTGAATTGGCGACAGAGGCGGCACGTACCAGACCATCGGCAGCGTGCGGTATTCCGGATGCAGCGGCAACGCCAGCTTCCAGTCCATCGCCATTTTGTAGACCGGAGACTGCTGCGCGGCATCGATGACGCTTTGCGGAATACCGTCTTTCAGCGCCTGTTCAATCACTTTCGGATCGTTCGGGTCAAGGAATACGTCCAGCTGACGCTGATACAGATCTTTCTCGTTCTCGGTGCTCGCGGCATTTTCAATCGCGTCCGCGTCATACAGCAGCACGCCGAGGTAACGAATACGGCCTACGCAGCTCTCGGAGCAGACAGTCGGCATCCCGGCTTCGATACGCGGGTAGCAGAAGATGCACTTCTCAGACTTACCGCTCTTCCAGTTAAAGTAGATTTTTTTGTACGGGCAGCCGGTGATGCACATACGCCAGCCGCGGCACTTGTCCTGGTCGATCAGGACGATGCCATCCTCTTCACGTTTGTAGATGGCACCGCTCGGGCAGGTCGCCACGCATGCCGGGTTGAGGCAGTGCTCGCACAGGCGCGGCAGATACATCATGAAGGTGTTTTCGAACTGGCCGTACATCGCCTTCTGCATGTTTTCGAAGTTCTGGTCTTTGGCGCGTTTTTCGAATTCGCCGCCCAGAATTTCTTCCCAGTTTGGACCGCTGGTAATTTTGTCCATGCGCTGACCGGTGATCAGCGAGCGAGGACGGGCAATCGGCTGGTGCTTACTTTCCGGCGCGTTATGCAGGTTCTGGTAGTCGTAGTCAAACGGCTCGTAATAATCTTCGATACCCGGCAGATGCGGGTTGGCGAAGATTTTACCCAGCAGCATCGCACGGTTACCCATGCGCGGCTGCAGCTTACCGTTGATTTTACGGATCCAGCCACCCTTCCACTTCTCCTGGTTTTCCCAGTCGGTCGGGAAGCCGGTACCCGGCTTGCTTTCCACGTTGTTGAACCAGGCGTATTCCATCCCTTCGCGGCTGGTCCAGACGTTCTTACAGGTGACTGAGCAGGTATGACAGCCGATGCATTTATCCAGATTCAGTACCATGCCGACTTGTGAACGAATTTTCATTTTACGCTCTCCTGTACCTGGTCATTACCTTCGCCGTCTAACCAGTTAATATTTTTCATCTTACGTACCACCACGAACTCATCGCGGTTAGACCCTACCGTGCCGTAGTAGTTAAAGCCGTAGGCCAGCTGTGCATAGCCACCGATCATGTGCGTCGGCTTCGGCGTAATACGGGTCACGGAGTTGTGAATACCGCCGCGCTGCTCGGTGATCTCTGAACCCGGCAGGTTCACGATACGTTCCTGCGCGTGGTACATCATGGTCATCCCGGCCGGTACGCGCTGGCTCACCACCGCACGCGCCGTCAGGGCGCCGTTGCTGTTGAACACTTCGATCCAGTCGTTATCTTCAATACCCAGATCTTTGGCGTCCGCTTCACTCATCCAGACAATCGGGCCACCGCGCGACAGGGTCAGCATCAGCAGGTTGTCGCTGTAAGTGGAGTGGATACCCCATTTCTGGTGTGGCGTCAGGAAGTTCAGCGCCTTCTCCGGGTTACCGTTCGATTTCGCGCCCATTACCGCTTTCACGGAGCGGGTGTCGATTGGCGGACGGTAAACCAGCAGGCTTTCACCGAAGTCACGCATCCACTGGTGATCCTGATACAGCGACTGACGACCGGACAGAGTACGCCATGGGATCAGCTCGTGAACGTTGGTATACCCGGCGTTATAAGAGACATGTTCATCTTCCAGGCCAGACCAGGTCGGGCTGGAGATAATTTTGCGCGGCTGCGCCTGAATATCGCGGAAGCGGATTTTTTCGTCTTCTTTGTTGAGCGCCAGATGCGTGTGGTCGCGACCGGTAAATTCGCTCAGCGCTTTCCAGGCCTTCACGGCAACCTGGCCGTTGGTTTCCGGCGCCAGGGTCAGGATCATCTCTGCCGCATCAATCGCCGTGTTCAGCATTGGCTGGCCTTTGGCCGGGCCGTCCGCTTTGGTGTAATTGAGCTTGCGCAGCAGATCCATTTCGCTCTGGGTGTTCCAGGCAATCCCTTTCCCGCCGTTACCGATTTTTTCCATCAGCGGGCCGACAGAGGTAAAGCGCTCGTAGGTCGCCGGGTAGTCACGTTCCACCGGTAAAATGTGCGGTGCCGTTACGCCCGGGATCAGGTCACACTCGCCTTTTTTCCAGTCCTTCACATCCAGCGGCTGCGCCAGTTCGGCGGCGGAGTCGTGCTGGATAGGCAGCGTCACCACGTCGGTCTCTTTGCCCAGGTGCCCTACGCAGACTTCAGAGAATTTCTTCGCGATGTCTTTGTAGATATCCCAGTCGCTTTTTGATTCCCACGCCGGGTCAACGGCCGCAGACAGCGGATGAATAAACGGATGCATATCCGAGGTATTCATGTCGTCTTTTTCGTACCAGGTGGCGGTAGGCAGCACGATATCGGAGTACAGGCAGGTACTGGAGAGACGGAAGTCGAGGGTCACCACCAGATCCAGCTTGCCGTCGAGGCCGTTGTCTTTCCACTCTACTTCTTCCGGCTTCACGCCACCCTGCTTGCCAAGATCTTTACCCTGGATACCGTTTTCGGTACCGAGCAGGTATTTCAGCATGTACTCGTGGCCTTTACCGGACGAGCCCAGGAGGTTGGAGCGCCAGATAAACAGGTTACGCGGATGGTTTTTACCGTTTTCCGGCTGCTCTGCCGCAAAACGGATTGAACCGTCTTTCAGGGATTTAACGGTGTAATCCACCGGCGACATCCCCGCTTTCTTCGCCTCTTCTGCAATGCGCAGCGGGTTTGTACCCAGCTGAGGCGCGGACGGCAGCCAGCCCATGCGTTCAGCGCGGACGTTGAAGTCGATCAGGTGGCCGCTGTAGCGGGATTTATCCGCCATCGGCGACAGCAGCTCCTGCGCGGTAACCGTCTCGTAGCGCCACTGGCTGGAGTGGTTATAGAAGTAAGAGGTGCTGTTCATATGACGCGCCGGACGCTGCCAGTCGAGGGCAAACGCCAGCGGCTGCCAGCCGGTCTGCGGACGCAGTTTTTCCTGGCCCACGTAGTGCGCCCAGCCGCCACCGCTCTGACCGACACAGCCGCAGAAGATCAGCATATTGATCAGGCCACGGTAGTTCATATCGAGGTGATACCAGTGGTTCAGACCGGCACCGACGATAATCATCGAGCGACCATGGGTCTTATCGGCGTTTTCTGCGAATTCACGGGCGATACGGGTGATCTGCGCACGCGGTACGCCGGTGATCTGCTCCGCCCATGCTGGGGTGTACGCCTTCACATCGTCATAGTTGGTCGCGCAGTTTTCATCGTTCAGACCGCGCTCCAGACCGTAGTTGGCCAGCGTCAGGTCATACACGGTGGTCACCAGGGCGCTGGAGCCGTCGGCCAGCTGCAGGCGTTTCACCGGCAGTTTGTGCATCAGGACGTTCTGTAGCTCAACCTTGTTGAAATGTTCAGAACCTTCGCCGCCGAAGTACGGGAAGCCCACTTCGGCGATCTCATCCTGGCTGCCCAGCATGCTCAGACGCAGCTCGGTCTCTTCGCCAGTTGTACCGTTACGTTGTTCAAGGTTCCATTTGCCCTTCTCACCCCAGCGGAAGCCGATTGAACCGTTTGGCACCACCAGTTCGCCGTTGCTGTTATACGCGACGGTTTTCCACTCAGGGTTGTTTTCCTGGCCCAGCGCGTCCACCAGATCGGCAGCACGCAGCGTACGGCCCGCGGCATAATAACCGTCGCGCTCTTCCAGCATCACCAGCATTGGCATGTCGGTATAACGACGCACGTAATCGGTGAAGTACTGGCTTGGTTTATCGAGGTGGAATTCACGCAGCATGACGTGGCCCATCGCCAGCGCCATCGCCGAGTCAGTACCCTGTTTAGGCGCCAGCCACAGATCACACAGCTTGGCAATTTCGGCGTAGTCCGGGGTCACCGCAACGGTTTTGGTGCCTTTGTAACGGACTTCAGTAAAGAAGTGCGCGTCCGGGGTACGGGTCTGCGGTACGTTTGAGCCCCAGGCGATAATGTAGCTGGAGTTATACCAGTCTGCGGACTCCGGCACGTCGGTCTGCTCACCCCAGGTCTGTGGAGACGCTGGCGGCAGGTCGCAGTACCAGTCGTAGAAGCTCAGACAGGTTCCCCCAATCAGGGAAAGATAGCGCGCACCGGAAGCGTAAGAGACCATCGACATCGCCGGGATCGGCGAGAAGCCTGCCACACGGTCAGGACCGTAGGTTTTGACGGTATAGACGTTAGAGGCGGCAATCAGCTCATTCACCTCTTTCCAGGAGGAGCGAACAAAACCACCGCGGCCACGCGCCTGCTTGAAGCTTTTCGCTTTGTCGGCGTCTTCGATGATGGATGCCCACGCCTCTACCGGATCGCTGTGCTGCACCTTCGCTTCACGCCACATTTTCATCAGGCGCTTGCGCATCAGAGGATATTTAAGACGGTTCGCACTGTAGAGATACCAGGAGTAGCTGGCACCACGCGGGCAGCCACGTGGTTCATGGTTCGGCATATCCGGGCGGGTGCGCGGATAGTCGGTCTGCTGCATTTCCCAGGTCACCAGACCGTTTTTAACGAAAATCTTCCAGCTACACGAGCCAGTGCAGTTCACGCCGTGGGTCGAACGGACGACTTTGTCATGCTGCCAGCGCTGGCGGTAACCGTCTTCCCAGTCCCGGTTGGTATCCAGAACCTGGCCGTGCCCATCGGCAAAAGTTTCACCCTTCTGTTTGAAGTAGCGAAACCGGTCCAAAAATTTGCTCATCGGGTATCTCCTGTGTGGAGCCTGTGGCTCTCTAAATCGACATTGCTGATTTGCAGCGAAAGTAACGTCCTGTAAGAGAGGGAGAATTGATAACGATCAAGACGGAGGGGGACTATGAAGTGAGGTGTTATAACGAATACCACCAAAGCGGTAGCATTTTTATTTTTATATCATGATGATTTTTAAAGGTATTTTTTATTTATCGTACAATAAGCCCGCCTGTTTTTAACATCTCGGGTATTAAGGGGTAGGCCCGGCTGAAAAGCGATGGCGATCACAGCGTTACCTGCAGGCGGAATGTTTAAAAGCAATGAGTATGTTGTAACTATTGAGAGAATAAAAAAAACGCGACCCGAAGGTCGCGTAAACGGATAATCAAACTTACTTATTTTTATTGGAATTACGGCCATATACCAGCCACGTGATCGCGACGCAGGCAATATAGAACACGAGGAAAACTTTCATGGCGCCAGCCGGGGAGCCGGTCAGGTCCAGCGAAATCCCGAACGCTTTTGGAATAAAGAAGCCACCGATAGCGCCAATCGCGGAGATAAAGCCCAGCGCTGCCGCCGTATCCGTTGCCGCTTCACGCATGGCCTGCTCTTCGCTACCGCCCTGCGCTTTCACGCGGTCCATGGTCAGCTTACGGAAAATCACGGAAATCATCTGGAAGGTGGAGGCACTTCCCAGCCCGGCCGTCAGGAACAGCACCATAAACACGCCGAAGAAGGCGATGAAGTTACCCCCCTGGCCGTCGGCTGGCAGCGTCAGGAACAGCAGCGCACAGAATACCGCCATCACAACGAAGTTAATCAGCGTCACGCGGGTCCCGCCCAGACGGTCAGAGATCATACCGCCCAGCGAACGCGCCAGCGCACCAATAAACGGCCCAAAGAAGGCGAACTGCAGGATCTGTACATCCGGGAACTGGGTTTTCGACAGCATGGCAAAGCCCGCGGAGAAACCAATGAACGAGCCGAAGGTCGCCAGATACAGCAGCGCCATCACCCACAGGTGGCCGCGCTTCAGCACCGGCAACTGCTCGCTCAGGGATGCCTTCGACGCAGACAGGTCATTCATAAAGAACCAGGCCGCGAGGGTAAAGATCACCAGGAACGGTACCCAGATCCAGGCCGCGTTTTGCAGATACAGGGAAGAGTCATCTGCCTGCGTCACACCACCGCCGCCAAACGCCGCGAAGATAGAGACGGAGATTGCCAGCGGTGCAATCAGCTGCATTACGCTGACGCCCATGTTACCCAGGCCGCCGTTGATCCCCAGCGCACCACCCTGCTTCGCTTTCGGGAAGAAGAAGCTGATGTTTGCCATGCTGGAGGCGAAGTTTGCGCCCGCAAAGCCACAGAGCAGAGAGATGATCACGAACACGCTAAACGGCGTGGAGGTGTCCTGCACCGCAAAACCGAGCCACACGCAAGGCACGATCATGATACCGGTACTGAACGCCGTCCAGCGACGCCCGCCAAAAACCGGCACCATGAACGCGTAAGGCACGCGCAGCAAGGCTCCCGACAGCGACGGCAGCGCGGTCAGCATAAACAGCTGATCGGTGGTAAAGGTAAAACCGACCTTAGGCAGGTTCACTGCTACCGCGCTGAATAACATCCATACGCAAAACGCTAACAATAAACATGGAACGGAAATCCACAGATTTCGGCTTGCGACACGGTGGCCGCGCTGCTGCCAGAACGTCGGATCTTCCGGACGCCAGTCAGTTATAACGGCACCATTTTCCCTTTCGGGAGCGGATGTGTGACTCATAGACACCTCTGATTCTCGAATGATGCTGCAAACATTAGGGTTTTAGGCCGGCGGTAAGTTGATATAAATCAAAGGAAAAGTGGGAGGATTTGCGGCGAAAAAAAAGCCATCATCCTTAGTGAGTAGGACAATGTGGTAAAAAAGACGTGGTTTTTCACAGGACTGACGACTCCCGGTCATTCCCTCCCCCTGAGTCTTACCCCTCTGGCAATTTAGAGGTAATCCTTTATTGGTATGGGTATACTCCAGGGTATGCACCAGAATAGCGCCATTCCTGCAAGCAGGCCACGTCAGGAGCCCGGCAACTCTATGTTAAAAAGATGTTTATCTCCGCTGACACTCGTTAACCAGTTGGCACTGATCGTTTTGCTGTCCACCGCCATCGGTGTGACCGGCATGGCGATTTCCGGCTGGCTGGTACAGGGCGTACAGGGTAACGCGCATGCCATCAACGAGGCAGGCTCCCTACGCATGCAGAGTTATCGTCTGCTGGCCTCGGTGCCATTAACCCAGGACGATCAGAAGCTGATCGACGATATGGAGCATACGGCGTTCAGTCCTGAACTGGAAAGCGCTGCGATACGTGCCGGTCAGGAACCCCAGCTTAAAGCCCTTCAGGGCTACTGGCATACCCAGCTGGAGCCGGGTTTAAAACAGGCGAAAACCCCTGATACCGTTGCCCGTGACGTCGCCGGGTTCGTTTCACGCATTGATACCCTGGTCTCCTCTTTCGATCAAACCACCGAATTACGTATCGACCGGGTGGTCATGATCCACCGTGCGATGGCGCTGTTTATGGGCCTGCTGCTGATTTTCACCATTGTCTGGCTGCGCGCGCGGCTGCTGAACCCCTGGAAGCAATTGCTGGCGATGGCCCGCGCGGTGACCGCACGAGATTTTACCCAGCGTACCCACATCAGCGGACGTAACGAAATGGCGATGCTGGGCCAGGCGCTGAACACCATGTCGGCCGAGCTTTCCGAGAGTTACGCGGTGCTGGAAAAACGCGTGCAGGAGAAGACCGCCGGGCTTGAGCAGAAAAACGAGATCCTCTCCTTCCTCTGGCAGGCTAACCGCCGTCTGCATATGCAGGTGCCGCTGTGTGAACGTCTTTCGCCGGTTCTGAATGGTCTGCAAAAGCTCACCCTGTTGCACGACCTGGAACTACGGGTGTACGACATGGAAGATGAAGAAAATCACCAGGAGTTTACCTGTCAGTCTGACGTCACCTGTGATGACAAAGGCTGTCACCTGTGCCCACGGGGTTTACCGCCGCTAACCACCAGCGGCACGACGCTGAAATGGCGGCTGACGGACAGTCATACCCAGTACGGTATTCTGCTGGCAACCCTGCCCGCCGGGCGTCATCTGAGCCACGACCAGCAGCAACTGGTGGATACGCTGGTTGAACAGCTGACGGCCACGCTGGCCCTCGACCGCCATCAGGAGAAGCAGCAGCAGCTGATCGTGATGGAAGAGCGCGCCACCATCGCCCGCGAACTCCATGACTCCATTGCCCAGTCGCTCTCCTGTATGAAAATGCAGGTAAGCTGTCTGCAAATGCAGGCCGCAGAAATGCCGGAAAGCAACAAACAGCTGCTGAGCCAGATCCGCAACGAGCTGAATACTTCCTGGGTACAGCTTCGCGAGCTGCTGACCACCTTCCGCCTGCAACTCACCGAGCCGGGTCTGCGCCCGGCGCTGGAAGCAAGCTGCCAGGAATTTAGCGCAAGACTGGGCTTCCCGGTGAAGCTCGATTACCAGTTACCGCCCCGCTTTGTGCCATCGCATCAGGCCATTCATTTACTGCAGATCGCCCGCGAAGCGCTGAGCAACGTGCTGAAACACGCTGACGCGACGGCGGTGACGGTTACCGTTAGCCAGCACGATAATCAGGTGAAGCTCACGGTTCATGACAACGGCTGCGGCGTGCCGGAAAATGCCGAACGGACAAACCATTACGGTTTAATTATCATGCGAGACCGCGCCCAAAGCCTGCGCGGTGACTGCCAGGTTCGCCGGCGAGAAACAGGTGGCACAGAAGTGGTCGTCACCTTTATCCCCGAAAAACCGCTCACAACTATCCACGGAGAAACCCATGACTAATCAGGAACCGGCATCCATCCTGTTGATTGACGACCATCCGATGCTGCGTACTGGCGTAAAACAGCTGGTCAGCATGGCACCTGATATCACCGTCGTTGGTGAAGCCAGCAACGGTGAACAGGGCATTGAGCTTGCCGAATCGCTTGATCCTGATTTGATCCTGCTCGATCTGAACATGCCAGGCATGAACGGACTGGAAACGCTCGATAAGCTGCGCGAAAAATCGCTGTCCGGACGCGTGGTGGTGTTCAGCGTCTCAAACCATGAAGAGGACGTGGTCACAGCGCTAAAACGAGGCGCAGACGGCTACCTGCTGAAAGACATGGAGCCGGAAGATCTGCTCAAGGCCCTGCAACAGGCTGCCGCAGGTGAGATGGTACTGAGCGAGGCATTAACCCCGGTGCTGGCCGCCAGCCTGCGGGCAAA
This sequence comes from Enterobacter sp. WCHEn045836, assembly GCF_003965585.1. NCBI lineage: Bacteria > Pseudomonadati > Pseudomonadota > Gammaproteobacteria > Enterobacterales > Enterobacteriaceae > Enterobacter > Enterobacter sp. WCHEn045836. Next base: position 49,413 of record NZ_RXPT01000025.1, on the reverse strand, counting down.
CCGCGCCACCTCCGATCGCGATGTCAGCCAGTTAACCCCGCGCGAGCGCGATATTCTGAAGCTGATTGCCCAGGGTCTGCCGAACAAAATGATCGCCCGTCGTCTGGATATCACCGAAAGCACGGTCAAGGTGCATGTGAAACATATGCTGAAGAAGATGAAGTTAAAATCCCGCGTTGAAGCCGCCGTATGGGTGCATCAGGAGCGTATTTTCTGAGGATTACTCATCCGGCAGCAACTTCCACCGCGGGTCATCGTCAGGCAACGCGACAAGCGGCTGCACCACCGTCAGCGTGATCTCATTGGATGAGACGCGCTGCCCTTTTTCATCTTCAACCACCGCCGACAGGTGCCAGCGGTTTTTCGCCCCTTCACTGTCATCCCAGGCCGGCATAATCACGCTCCAGCCCTCGCTGCTGTGACTGTTGGCCGGCGAGGTCAGGCTCAATGCCTGGGTATCGCCCTGCCAGTGGATCTGGCGGATACCGTGCGTGCTGCGCACCTGAAGCTTGAGCATCACGGTCTCGCCCCCTTTCAGATCCCACGGCGGGGTCGCCAGCCAGACAGAGAGCGTTTTGCGCTGGCGGAACTCCATCACCGGCAGATTATCCCGCTCCGGCGAGTCATAGCGACTGCCGCGCAGAGAACGGGTGGCGGCGACTTCGCTGGCGGAAAGTTGCTTTGAAAGCGGCACGCCAAAGCGATAGTTGAGCTTAAGCCCAAGGTTGTTCTGACTCACCCCACTCTCGCCTTGCTTATGCGCCGCGGTCAGGGTGACCAGTGGCACCGGGGTATAGTTGAGTCCCAGGTTGACCGCGACCGGGTTGTGATAGCCGGTTCCGCTGTTGAACAGGTCGACGTTGTCACCAAAATATTGCTCGAAGCTAACGCTGGTGTTGAAGTGGTGAAACCAGGGAAGCCAGGCTTTCGCGGTCACGTCATAGCCGCGCGCCATGCGCTGCTCCTGCACGTCGGAACTGTCGCGCCAGCTGGCAAAAGGCTGGTAGTAATTGGCCGACAGACGCAGATTCTCGCCCCACGCTTCTGCGCCAAGCCCGGCACGCTGCAGGTTTTCATCCAGCAGGTTGTCGTAAAAGGTGTTATAGCCGAGCAGCCATTTTCCGGCGACCCAGCGTTGACCGATGCCGGCATTGCTCACCAGGCCGTCACTCTGCTGCGTCAGCCCCAGCTGGCTCCAGCTCAGGTAACGGTTGTTATCATTCCAGGGGATGAACCAGCTCCCGCTGCTGCCGTTAAAGTTCCCGTCGTCATCCACCAGTAAATTGACGCTGGCGTTGCCCCAGGGCGAGAGCAAGGACTCAATCTGCTGATTCACCTCGCCGCTCACTGCGTCACGCACCTGACCAAACGCGAACTGACGCGCCTGCTCGCCGGTGGTAAGGCCGTTATCGGTCATACTGGCTTCGCCAAAGGCTTTTGCCATTTCGGCCAGGTGCTTTTCCCCCTCGTCTGTTGGCGTCGCCATGCCGAGATCGGGCAAACTGTCCCCGTTGTTATCAAAGGGGTTTTCTGCCTGATGCATAAAGGAATTCGGGGCACCGTGAACGGCACCCGCCGTAAGAAGGGGGAGTAATAACAGAAAGCGAATGCGGGACGATACAGCCATCAACGTCGTAAATAAGAACCTGTGTTTATGAGGCAACGCTTTTAATGTTAACGCGATAAGCTGTGAAATGCAGTCTTAGCGCAAATTTCAGGAATATCCTGAACATGATTGTCGCCTTACCCGACACTCTTAGACCATTATCCAAACAGCCCTTTCAGCTCCGGCACGCAGGAGCCGCAGTTGGTGCCACACCGTAGTTTCGCCCCCAACTCTGCGACGGAGCCGCACCCGCCGACAATCGCCTCCCGTATCGCATTTTCCCCGACGCAGTAACAGCTGCAGATAATGCGTCCCGGATCGACACTCTCCCCCGCACTCGCGCCGTTCAGGAGCGCATGTCGCTCCGCAAGCGTCTCAGGAGCCCGACGAAAAGCCTCTTCAATAGTCGCATGCGCCAGCGCTGGCAACGTAGTCCCTTCCCAGAAGCCGAGCATCAGTTCGCCGTGATGCCACGCCAGCACGCTGCTGCGCGTATTTGTCCGGGCAAGTTGCAGCTGCCAGCCCTGCTGTTCGGCATACTCCCTCACCCACGGCATCAACGGTTCATCACCCGCCACCGTCAGGCGTGAGGCTTTGCGCCACCAGTGTACCGAAGGCGGCAGTTCCGGCAGCACACGGGCATACAGCTCTCCCTGCCATTCAGGCTGCCATGGCATGATCCTGACGGCGGTCTGTTTACTTTCCGGCTGGCCGGACCGCGGATCGCAGCGCCCTTCCACCAGCGTATTGACCTTTCCCTGACGGGCAAACTGCGCATTCCAGTGCATGGGCGCGAATACTTCCCCCTCCCTTTGTCCCTCGTTGATATGTACTCTGGCCACCATCACTCCACGCGGAGAGCTGATCCGCGCCAGTTGCCCGTCGCAAAGGGCGAAACGCGCGGCATCTGCGGCGCAGATCTCAACGCAGGGCTCAGAGATATGCTGCATCAGCCCGGGAACATATCCCGTACGGGTCATGGTATGCCATTGATCGCGGATGCGTCCGGTATTCAGCAGCAACGGATATAACGCATCTGACACCGCGCCGTGCGGACGCGGGTCAACGGGCACCATATTCCGCTGGGGAAAATCGCCCGCCGCCCACTGGTAAGGCTCAAGCTGATCCCACGCCTCACGGGTAAGCCCGGCCAGCTCATGCAGATTAAACGCCCGTGCCCCGTCATTCTCAAACGCCGACAGCGCCGCATGTTCACAAAAAATTTCCTGCGGATGTTCCCAGGCAAAGGCCTCACCATAGCCCAGCTGTTTCGCCACCTGCGCAACTATCCACCAGTCCGGTTTTGCCTGGCCCGGGGCAGCCAGAAAGGCGCGCTGGCGCGAGATCCGCCGTTCGGAGTTGGTGACCGTGCCGTTTTTCTCTCCCCAGCCCAGCGCCGGGAAACGAATATGGGCGTAGCGGCTGGTGTCAGTCTCCTGCATCACCTCAGAAACAATGACCAGCGGACAGTTCGCCAGCGCCTGGCATACCGCGTGACTGTCCGGCAGCGAGACAGCCGGATTGGTGCCCATTATCCATACCGCCTTTACCTCACCACGGGCAATGGCGTCAAACAGCTCTACGGCCATCAGGCCTGGGGTTTGCGCCAGCCGTTCTGTCCCCCAGAAGCGCGCCACCCGCGAGAGATCGTCCGGCTCGAAGTTCATATGCGCCGCCAGCTGATTCGCGAGTCCCCCCACTTCCCGTCCCCCCATCGCGTTTGGCTGGCCGGTCAGCGAAAACGGCCCGCAGCCCTGACGGGCAAATTTCCCGCTGGCAAGATGAACGTTAATGATGGCGTTGCACTTGTCGCTGCCACTGGAAGACTGGTTGATCCCCATGGTGTAGAGCGTAATGGCACGCGGCGCCGTAAGGAACCAGTCGTAAAACGTGGCAATCTCCTGTGCATCGAGACCGCAAAACCCGGCCACGCGGGCAATCGGCCAGTCGTCGGCACCCTGAATCAGGTTGAGCAAACCGACAAACAGCCCGGCGTCACTGCCGGGCGCGAGCGCCAGATGCAGGTCGGCAATATCACAGGTGGCGGTTTTACGCGGATCGATCACCACCACTTTCATCTGCGGATTGTTTTGCCGCGCCTGAACCAGCCGCTGATAAAGCACCGGATGCGTCCATGCCGCGTTTGAACCCACCAGCACCACCAGATCGCTGTTCTCCACGTCCTCATAGCTGCACGGCACCACATCTTCGCCAAATGCGCGCTTATAGCCTGCTACTGCCGACGACATGCAGAGCCGCGAGTTGGTATCGATGTTCGCCGCGCCGATAAACCCTTTCATCAGCTTATTGGCAGCGTAGTAATCCTCGGTGAGTAGCTGGCCGGAGGCGTAAAACGCCACCGCCTGCGGCCCCCAGGTGTCGATAATCGCCCGTAACCGCTCGCCGGCCGCGCTTAACGCCTGTGACCACTCCACTTCCAGCCCGTCCACCACCGGGTGCAACAGCCGCCCCTGCAGGCCCGTGGTTTCACCTAACGCCGCGCCTTTGACACACAGCCGTCCAAAACTGGCGGGATGGCGTTCATCGCCGCGCACTGTGACCTTGTCGCCCTCAACCCGGGCCACTACCCCGCAACCGACGCCGCAGTACGGGCACGTTGTTCGGGTTTCATTCATGATGCCTCCGCACGGACCAGCAACGCGTCGTTCCCCACCCACACCTTGCCGTTTTCGATTTTCACCGGCCAGGCGCGCACCGCAGGCTCACCGTTATCCACCTGGCAGCCGTCGCGCAGGCGAATACGCTGTTTATAGAGCGGCGAGATAACCACCGGCTCACCCGCCGCATCGCCAAGAATACCGCGTGACAGCACGTTCGCATCGCTGCCCGGCTCCCGATCGTCAAGGGCATAGACCGCTTTGCCAAAGCGGAACAGCGCGATCGGCTTACGCCCCAGCCGGGCGCCGATCCCCGCCTGCTCCGGGATCTCATCCAGACCGCAAATTTCCTGCCAGCGTTTACTCTCTTCCGTCGCCTGACCGTTCACCGCCGTGCGGAACAGCGCCAGACGGTTCGGATCGTTAAGCGTGGTCTGCCATTCACACTGATACGTTTCCACCACACGGGCCATCTCCTGCTCCAGCTCCTGCGCAATGCCGAGACTGTCATCGAGGATCACCTCCCGCAGATAGTCGAGACCGCCTTCAAGGTTGTCCATCCAGGTGCTGGTCCGCTGCAGGCGATCCGCCGTGCGAATGTAGAACATCAGAAAACGGTCGACGGTACGGATCAGCGTCTCTTCATCCAGATCGCTGGCGAAGAGATCCGCATGTCGCGGCTTCATGCCGCCGTTGCCGCACAGATAGAGATTCCAGCCCTTGTCTGTGGCGATCACGCCGACATCTTTGCTTTGCGCCTCGGCACACTCGCGGGTACAGCCGGACACCGCCATTTTGATTTTGTGCGGCGCGCGCAGCCCCTTGTAACGGTGCTCCAGTTTGACCGCAAGGCCGGTGGAGTCCTGCACGCCATAGCGGCACCAGGTTGACCCGACGCAGGATTTCACGGTACGCAGGGATTTACCGTACGCATGCCCGGTTTCAAATCCGGCCTCCACCAGCGCCTGCCAGATCTCCGGCAACTGGTCGAGCGTGGCTCCAAACAGGTCAATACGCTGCCCGCCGGTGATCTTGCTGTACAGCCCGTAGCGCTTTGCGATCTGCCCGATAGCAATCAGCCCGTCGGCCGTTACTTCCCCGGCGGGCATGCGCGGCACGATGGAGTACGTGCCGTCCTTCTGAATATTGGCAAAGTAGCGGTCGTTGGTGTCCTGCAGCGGCAGATGCGCCGGTTTCAGCAGGTATTCGTTCCAGCAGGAGGCCAGCACTGACCCCACCAGCGGTTTACAGATCTCACAGCCGTGCCCCTGGCCGTAGCGGCTAATCAGCTGGTCGAAGGTACGAATATGGTTGACCCGCACCAGGTGATATATCTCCTGACGTGAGTACGGGAAGTGCTCACAGATATCTTTTTTCACCTCCACGCCCTGCTCAGCCAGCTGGAACTCCATCACCTGTTTCACCAGCGCGCTGCACCCACCGCAGCCGGTCGCCGCTTTGGTGCACTGCTTGATGGTGCCGATGTCCGTCGCACCGGCGCTCACTGCCTGGCAGATATCGCCTTTGCTGACGTTATGACAGGAGCAGATCTGCGCGCTTTCCGGCAGCGCCGCCACCCCCAGCGCTTTTGGCACGCTACCGGAGAAGGCTGGCAAGATGAGCGTTTCAGGCTCTTTCGGCAGGCTGATTCCGTTAAGCATCATCTGCACCAGCGTGGCGTATTCGCTGGCATCCCCCACCAGCACGCCGCCGAGCAGCGTTTTGTTGTCATGGCTGACGACAATTTTTTTATAGATTTGCTGCGGGCCGTGGGTCCACTGGTAGCTCAATGCCCCCGGCGTACGGCCATGGGCATCCCCAAACGAGGCCACGTCCACGCCCAGCAGCTTAAGTTTGGTGCTCATATCCGCGCCGGTGAAGGATTTCTCCTCACCCGCCAGCGTGGCCGCCGCCACGCGTGCCATCTGGTAACCTGGCGCCACCAGACCGAAGATTTTACCTTCCCACAGCGCACATTCCCCGATGGCGAAGATGTCCTTATCTGAGGTCTGGCAGGCGGTATCAATGCAGATCCCGCCGCGCTCGCCGATCGCCAGGCCGCTGCTGCGCGCCAGCGCATCCTGCGGGCGGATCCCGGCAGAGAAGACCACCATATCGGTGTCCAGCTGTTCACCGTCGGCAAAGCGCAGGACCAGACCGTCGTCGGTGGCCGCGATTTCGGTGGTGGCCTTGCTGGTGTGAACCCCGACGCTGAGCGCTTCAATTTTTTTACGCAGCATTGCCGCGCCGTCGTTGTCGAGCTGTACCGCCATCAGATTGGGTGCGAATTCCACCACGTGAGTTTCCAGGCCCAGCTGTTTCAGAGCGTTGGCCGCTTCCAGTCCGAGCAACCCACCACCGATCACCACGCCGCGGCGGGATCCCTTCGCATGCGCGGCAATGTTATCGAGATCGTCCAGCGTGCGGTAGACAAAGCAGCCCGGCAGCGTGTTACCCGGCACTGGCGGAACAAACGGATACGAGCCGGTCGCCAGCACCAGTTTGTCCCAGTGAGTTTCGTGGCCGCTGGCGGTACGCACCACGTGCGCATCGCGATCGATGGCGACGATCTGCTGCGACAGACGCAACTCTATGCCGTGTCTGGCAAAGAAATCGCCCTCCACCAGCGAGAGGGACTCCGCGCTGCGGCCGCCAAAATACTCTGAGAGATGTACGCGGTCGTAAGCGGCATAACGCTCTTCGCCAAAGACGACAATCTGGTATTGCTGATGCAGATTGCGGTTTACGCAGTCTTCAAGAAAATGGTGGCCGACCATACCGTGCCCAACCACCACCAGAGTAGGTTTTGTCATAGCGTTCTGTCCTGCAACCTGCGGTTGCGTCGTAGAGAATCGATCGAACAGCCAGTCCACGTGTGCGGGCGCAGCCGTTGCCAGTAAATCGGTAAATGTTGCCGCGCTGCGGCAATCGCCCATCAGCAGTACGCCCGCCAGCGCACCGCGATGGATCAGTAAGCGACGGTAGTGACGGGTCAGCGGATCCCACGCGTCCCAGACCGTATCCTCCGGTTGCGCCGTTACGCGCCCGACGCTGAAGAGCTCCACGCCGGTGACCTTAAGGCGCATCCCACCGTCGGTAAGGGCAAATGGCGCGGGGGCGTCCCCTGCCAGTCGGGCGGCGAGAATGTCCGCCTGTGCCAGACAGGGGGCAACCAGGCCAAACGTCTGACCGTCGATTTCGCAGCACTCCCCGATGGCGCTGATAGCCGGAACGGAGGTCTGCATCTGCGGGTTGACCACAATGCCGCGGGCGCAGTGAATACCGCTGGCGCTTGCCAGGGCGATGTTGGGCTGTACGCCGGTAGCCAGCACCACGCGCGCGGCGCTAACCTGGCGTCCGTTGAGCAGCGTTACTGAATCTGGCGCGATTGCCGCGATCCCGGACGACAGTTCGCAGCGCACACCGCGCTCCGCCAGCGCCGCCTCCAGCAACAGCCCCGCCTGCCGATCCAGCTGTTGTTCCATCAACCACGGTCCGCGATGCACCAGCGTGACGTTGTCACAAGTCTGTGCCAGCGCCGCTGCCGTCTCAACACCCAGCACGCCACCACCCAACACCACCGCTGGCCCCGGGATCTGCGCAATGGCTCGCGTATCCTCAAGGCGGCGGAAGGTAAAGACGTGTGGCGCATCGCACCCGGGGATCGGTGGCACGAACGGTATCGACCCGGTGGCGAAGACCAGTTCATCCCACGCCAGCGTGGTCTGCGCGGTACGGATTTCCCGTTTCACCACGTCCACGGCGAGCACCTTTCGCCCCCTGAGAACCGTGACGCCGCGCTCGCGGTACCAGGCATCGTCCTGCAGGCGGATCTGTTCCGGGCGTTTTTCCCCACCCAGCACCGGCGAAAGCTGGATGCGGTTGTACGCATGCTCAGGCTCCTCACCCAACACGGTGATCGCGAAGCGGCCAGGCGCACGCCCGGTCAGCGAGGCAATCAGCCGTGTCGCTGCCATTCCATTGCCGATAATGACCAGTCGCATCGTGGTGCCCCCACTACGCCGCTTTGGGCTGTTTTTCATAGAGGAAATGGAGGATCTGCTGGCGCATGTGGTGGTAGCGGCTGTCGTCCGCCAGCTGCACCCGGTTACGCGGACGCGGCAGGTCAACCTCCAGAATTTCGCCGACAGTCGCCGCCGGGCCGTTGGTCATCATCAGCACGCGGTCAGAGAGCAGCACCGCTTCGTCCACGTCGTGGGTGATGAGCACAATGGTGGTGTTGAGCGCCTGCTGAATTTGCATCACCGAGTCCTGAAGATGGGCGCGCGTCAGCGCATCCAGCGCGCCAAACGGTTCATCCATCAGCAACACTTTCGGCTTCATCGCCAGCGCACGGGCAATGCCCACGCGCTGCTTCATGCCGCCTGAGATCTCCCCCGGGCGTTTATGCAGGGCGTGCCCCATCTGCACGCGATCGAGGTTGTGTTCAATCCACTCCCGACGCTCCGCCTTGCTCATGGTGTGGCGGAACACCTGATCGACCGCCAGCGCAACGTTGTCGAAACAGGTCAGCCACGGCAGCAGGGAGTGGTTCTGAAAGACCACCGCACGCTCCGGTCCCGGACCCGCAATTTCACGGTTGTCGCAAATCAATCCCCCTTCCGTTGGCAGCGTGATCCCGGCGATTAAGTTCAGCAGCGTTGATTTGCCGCAACCGGAGTGGCCAATCAGGCTCACGGTTTCCCCTTCGTGGATATCAAACGAGACGTTCTGCAGCGCCAGAAATTCACCGCTGGCGGTAGAAAAACGCTGGCTTACGGCCTGGACCTGAATGATCGGTTTCATGTTCGCTCCTTATTTTTCCTGCCAGCTGAAGCGACGGGCGATCAGCATCAGCCCCTGCTCCAGCAGTAACCCGACCACGCCAATGATGACGATGGCGATGAGAATGTTTTCGACGTTGAGGTTGTTCCACTCATTCCAGATCCAGAAACCAATCCCTAAGCCGCCTGTCAGCATCTCGGCGGCGACAATCACCAGCCAGGCGATGCCGATCGAGAGACGCACCCCGGTCAGTACCGCAGGCAGCACGGCCGGGAAGAGGATGCGGCGCATGATCGTCCACTCGGAGAGCTGCAGCACGCGGGCCACGTTGAGGTAATCCTGCGGAATGCGGCGCACGCCCTCGGCGGTGTTGATCACCATCGGCCAGATGGAGCAGATAAAAATGGTCCAGCTCGACGCGGGCTCTGCTTTCTGGAACAGCAATAAACCAATAGGCAGCCAGGCCAATGGGCTGACCGGACGCAGCAGCGCAATCAGCGGGCTGAACATGCGAGAGAAAAAGGTGAAGCGGCCAATCAGAAAACCGAGCGGGATACCGACTAACGCGGCCAGGCCAAAGCCCACCGCCACGCGCTGCAGGGAGGCGAGCACGTTCCAGCCGATCCCCATGTCGTTTGGCCCGTCGCGATAAAACGGATCGGCGAACAGGGTGATGGCAGAATCCAGCGTGCTCAGAGGCGTCGGAAAGCCTTTGCTGTTGATTGCCGCCAGTTGCCAGAGCACCACCAGCAGCCCCAGCCCCAGCAGCGCCGGAATGATACGCTGGAGCACATCGTTAATCCGGCGGGCAATCGCCGGAGGACGACGGCGAACCTGAACCGGTGGCAGGGTAATCACCTCGCCACTCACCGGCGTCTCGTGTTTTGATTTCGTGCTGTGCAGATGCTGCATAATCAGGCCCCTTTACGGTGAATAGCGAAGCGGTTGGCATAGCCTTCAGGATCGGTGCCGTTCCAGACGGTGCCGTCCATCAGGGTGCTACTGCGTAGTGGTGACGTCGGTGTGGTAATGCCCCCCACCGCGGTGGCGGCATCCTGCCAGACCGCCGTCTGGTTGATGCGCCGGGCAATGTCGACATAGTCCGGTGCAGATTTAAGCAAGCCCCAGCGGCGGAACTGGGTTAAGAACCACATGCCGTCAGAGAGCCAGGGGTAGCTGACGGCGCCGTCATTGAAGAACCGAATGGGATGCGCGTCCTGCCAGCGCGTGCCCACCCCGTTGTCGTACTCACCCAGCATCCGTCCGGTGAGGTATTGCTCTTTGGTGTTCAGCCATGCGCGACGCGCGAGGATCTGCGCCGTTTCACGTTTGTTTTCCGGGGACGCGTCGATCCAGCGCGCGGCTTCCAGTACAGCACTCACCAGCGCCCGCGCGGTGTGCGGATTTTTCTCCACCCAGTCTCGACGGGTACCGAGGATTTTTTCCGGGTGGTCAGCCCAAATGGACTGTGACGTAGCGGCGGTAAAACCGATACGGTCGTTAATGGCCCGCGCATTCCACGGCTCGCCGACGCAAAAGCCGACCATATTGCCAATGCGCATGTTCATCACCATCTGCGGCGGCGGTACCACCACGGTGCGAACATCGTCGAACGGGTTAATGCCCGCACTGGCCAGCCAGTAATAGAGCCACATGGCGTGCGTGCCCGTCGGGAAGGTATTCGCGAAGGTGTACGTGCCCGGTGCCTGCTGACCAATCAGTTTCTGCAGACCGTCGAGATCGCGAACGCCCTTCTCTGCCAGATCGGCAGAGAGCGTAATCGCCTGGCCGTTCTGGTTGAGGGTCATCAGGTTCGCCATCTGCTGTGGCTTACCGGCGATCCCCAGTTCCAGTCCGTACAGCAGACCGTAAAGAATGTGCGCCGCGTCCAGCTCTCCCGCGACTAACTTGTCGCGTACGGCCGCCCAGCTCGCCTCTTTGGTGGGCACGATGGTAATGCCATGCTTTTTATCGAACCCTTTCAGCGCCGCGATGACCACCGGAGCGCAGTCGGTCAGCGGGATAAACCCGATGCGCACCGTCTCCTGCTCGGGTTTATCCGAGCCTGCCGCCCACGCGGCCTGCATGACACCCGGTAACAACATTGCACTGCTCGCCAGCACGCTGGCCTGCAAAAACCGCCGTCTCGACAAATCCGCCATGACCACTCCTGAAAAAAAGACAAAAAAAAGCGCCCGACAGTACCGAAGCACCGCTGGACGCCTTTATCCCGAAGACTGATGCACCGCCGTTGGCGCACCGTCAAAATTGGTTACTGAAATAATGCAAAGGTAATGCCAGGTTTTAATGCCTTGTTTTTGTGGCTCTTGCCCCACTGGCTCTGCAAAAACGCACCTCAATCAGGCACAACGTGCCCACTGATTGTGCAGCTACTCCTTAGGAGTTAGCTGCCATAACCGCTTCACGGTGAGCAGCGCACGGGCGATATCCACCATGCGCTGATTCTTGTCCATCGCCATTTTGCGCAGCGCCGTCCACGCCTGTTCTTCGCTCATATTGTGGTGGGTCATCAGTACACTTTTGGCTTTATCGATGGTCTTGCGCTCTTCCAGCGTATCGCGCAGCGTCGCGAGCTGACGTGAGAGCTGTTCTATTTCACGAGCCTGCTGGCGAACCAGCGGCAGCAGGGGTTTGTCCGGATAAAGCGCGAGCGGATCGTCATTCTCATCGGCACTTACCGGATGTTGATGGTCATGATGGATACGCTCATCAACCGCCAGCATCAGGTCGGCGATAACCATCTCCTCCAGGGTGCGCAGGTGCTCAAGGCGTGACGTTTGCAGGGCAAACCAGTTCAGCGCCGTGTCGCCATTATCCGCAGCGGGCTGGCGCGTGCAGGCCACGCGCCTGAGCTGCTCCGTCTCACGGTCGGGCTGACAATTGAGGGAAAACGTATTCTGCACATCCGCCGGGCTGTGGCTTAAAAAGATCTCAAAACAGGCCTGCTGGCCATCGATACGGTCAACCAGCCTCTGACGGGTAACATCATCAAAAAAGCCCTGCGTGAAGCCTACAGCCCCCAGCGCCCGCTCTTGTCCCGCCAGCTCTTTGCCCTGCATCAGGCTATACAGGGCGACAAAACGTCCCGCAAGTTGCGGATCGTCAATGCTGTCGTTGAGCTGCGGCACGATACTGAGCAGATGGCGAAGCATGCGACAGTAATGCTCCATCGCCTGCGGGGCGGTAACGGTTTGTTGATTAACCCCTTCTCGCAGGGCGGGGAGTGATTCAAGGCTCTGCAACGCAGCGGCGATGCGCTCACACACGGCGCTGCCCGGCACTGGGGAGTGTTTATCCAGAATGCCATACAGGATGGCGAGGTTTTCATCCACCAGCGCCCGGCTGGCTTTGCATTCGGGGGCATAGAGCTTACCCTGTGAGCAGAGCCAGACGTTTGAGGCACCGCGCTCGCACTGTAGCATATGCACCAGCTGGCTAATGCCATTCACCAGTACACCCAGCTGTGCCAGCTTGCTGAGCTGCTCCTGGCGCAACGCCTTTGCGCGCTGGAGCCATTCGGTGGCACCCGACGAATTGCCAGCCATTAATGTCATGCTTACTCTCCCGGATAACCATACCTGGGAGAATGAAGCAATATTCGTGCCTTAATATAAACAGGAGTCAACATGCAGAAGATAGTGATCGTCGCCAACGGGGCGGCCTACGGCAGCGAATCCCTTTTTAACAGCCTGCGTCTGGCCATAGCGCTGCGCGATAACGCGAGCGAACTGGAGCTGCGGATCTTTTTGATGTCTGACGCGGTCACCGCTGGCCTGAAAGGCCAAAAACCGGCGGAGGGCTACAACATTCAGCAGATGCTGGAGATCCTGACGGCGCAAAACGTGCCGGTAAAACTGTGCAAAACCTGCACCGACGGGCGTGGTATCACCGGGCTGCCGCTGATTGATGGCGTGGAAATCGGCACGCTTGTCGAACTGGCCGAATGGACATTGACCGCCGATAAAGTATTAACTTTTTAATAATTAACCCGCAAAAATATTATTTTCTTATGGACGCGGTTTCAGCATCAAGTTTACCTGCTGGGTTGCCGATAGGCATGGAAACAACACAGCAGGTATTTCACTTATGTTCAGATCGATTCGTGCTCGCATCATTGCCGTGACGACAGGTTGCCTGGTCGTCGCCCTTGTTCTCAATACCGTCATTAATTTCCAGGTCACGCGCCAGGATAACCAGCAGTCGCAGCGTGACATTCTGACCAGCACCAGTGCCAGTCATAACATGGCGATTGCTGACTGGGTGAAAAGCAAAATGACGGTGATTGCCTCCGCTCAGAGCGTGGCGCTGAGTGACGATCCAGTTCCGGTCTTTAAACAACTCGCCCAGGCGGGTGGATTCACCAACGTTTATGTCGGCTATGCCAGCAAAACGGCGAAATTCTCCGACCCGGCGGGCGTGCCTGCGGATTATGATCCGACCATTCGCCCGTGGTATCAGCAGGTGATCAGTCAGGACGGTCCGGTGGTGACCGCCCCTTACGTGGACGCCGGGACCGGGAAACTGGTAGTGACATTTGCGGTGCCGGTAAAAGAAAACGGCACCCTGCAAGCGGTGGTGGCAGGTGACGTGGCTATGGATAGCGTGGTGGCTAACGTACGCGGCATCCATCCGACACCGGCGAGCAGCGGTTTGCTTCTGAACAGCGACGGCAGCGTTATCGCCGCCAGCGATCCAGCCCTGACGCTTAAACCGTTTGCTGAGATCATTACCGGGACCGATTTAGCGACGCTGAAAAGCGGTAACCTGGTTGAGGGTGCATTTGACGGTGGCGAAAAAACCTTCGTCGCCACTGCCGTTCCGGGGACAAACTGGATGCTGGTAGTCGCGCTCGACAATAACGACGCCACCTCCGGCATGCGCTCTCTGCTGAAAGCCTCGGCGTTATCGCTGGTGATCCTCGCCCTGCTGAGCGGTGCGATTGTCCATATCCTGATTGCCCGCCTGCTCAAGCGGTTATCCGATATCCGCGACGCGATGCATAACATTGCCAACGGCACCAACGATCTCTCCCAGCGCCTGCCGGACAGCGGTAACGATGAAGTGGCGCAAATCGCCCAGGCGTTTAACGCCTTCAGCGATAAGCTCTCGGTGGTGATGGTCCAGCTGCGCGATGCCAGTGCCTCGGTGAAAAATGCGGCTCAGGAGATTGCGGCTGGCAACCAGGATCTCTCCGGGCGTACCGAGCAGGCGGCCTCCAGCCTGCGTGAAACCGCCAGTGCCGTAGAGGAGATCACCGCGTCGGTGACCCAGTCAAATGAGTCCGCGGCAGAAGCGAATGAACAGGCGAGTAAAGCCTCCGCTGCGGCCTCACGCGGCGGTGAGGTCGTCTCTCAGGCCATCAGCACCATGCAGTCCATTGAAGTGGCTTCGGCAAAAATTGGCGATATCACCAGCGTGATTGACGGCATCGCCTTCCAGACCAATATCCTGGCGCTGAACGCCTCGGTGGAAGCGGCGCGCGCCGGTGAGCAGGGCCGCGGATTTGCCGTGGTGGCAGGCGAAGTGCGTAACCTGGCGAGCCGCAGCGCCCAGGCGGCGAAGGAGATCAAATCACTTATCGACTCCACCACCGACAGCGTGGCAACCGGCTCCCGCTATGTACACCTGGCCGGGGAAAGCATGGATGAGATCCGCGCCAGCATCGGCAGCGTCTCGGGTATCATGCGTGAAATCTCCATCGCCACCAGCGAGCAGATGAAAGGCATCCATGAGATCAACCATGCTGTCACGCACCTCGACAGAATGGTGCAGCAGAACGCTGAACTGGTGGTGCAATCCGCCGCAGCCGCCAGTGCCCTGCAGAGCCAGGCGGGCGACCTTGCTGAAACAGCCGGACATTTCCGCATTTAATGTTATTCTGGCGCGCCTTCACCGTGTAAATGCGCGCCAGCTGAATGCTTTCAGGGATTTTGTCATTTTTGTTTAAACGTTATGCCATTTTTTGATCAAAATCAGCATCCCGACTCTCCCCCTTTGGTGTTATGCAATGAGTGAATTGTGAACAACATCACGCTCGGAAATGGCAGCAGGGAGAGCGTTGTTTAAGACTACGGGGTAAAAAATGGCACTGGTAAAAACAAGTTTGAAACTGTTTGGCGGGGATACGGTTGTGGTGCGTTGCTCTGAGCAATGCCGTATTCATCTGATGAGTGCGAAAGCACAAAAACAATCGCAGGCGGATATCCTGACCGTGCAGGACGACAAAGCATGGCTTACCGTCCCTTATACCGGCACCTGGGATGTCCTGATTGACAGCCATAGTCAGTCACTCGAACACTCTGTCAGCTACGTGGCCGCTTAAAAACAAACGCCCGGTCTGCACTCTCGCAGCCGGGCGTATTATCAGGCAAAACCCGGACGCAGCGGGTTATTCAGCGGATTTCCTTCCAGCAACGCTTTTACCTTCGCCACCAGCTCATTCAGACACTCGTCCTGCATGCCGAGGCGCGTCAGTTCCTGATCGAGAGAAAACAGATACTGCGCATTTGTGCCGAGCGGTCCGCTGGCTGCCGCAATCAACGGCGCGATCACCTGCGTACGGGTATCCGCTTCATACAGCGGATGGCGCGGATCCATAATAAACACCAGCGCGTTGACGGTGCGTCCGTCATCAAGTTCCAGCTTGCACCAGCTTGGCATATAGCAGCCGGTGATCATCTCGCGCTTCCAGAGCAGCGTCAGCTCCTCTTCGAGCGTGGCATCCGGCAGGCGATACGCCACCCCCGTGGTGCGTCCGCCCTCTTTCAGTGCAAGCATACGTCCCGGCTGACAGGCACTTCCGCGTCCGGCGGTTAATCGCAAGCAAAACGCGCGATGCCACCCCGGGAGCGTACCTGTCGCCGATTCGACAAATTCCAGAGCCGGGTTCCACATCAGCGAACCGTAGCCAAAAATCCATACCGGGCCATCATCCGGGCGGCAGGCAAGCGTGGCAGCGAGCGACGCCGCACGTTGTTCAGCTGACCAGAGAAGCGATTCCTCAATAGCACCAAATGCCGTCTTACAATCTGCCTTCATTAAGAAATCACGCGTTAACACTTTACACCTCCGCCACTGCATGCTTCCTTGCGACATCTGTAGTTCACCTTCCCGGCATTATCTACTGGTCATTTTGCCAGCAGTTGAATAACGATAAGCAATTCGCGGGCCAGTTGCAATACAACGGCAGTTCAACCGCCTGAAAAGTCAAAATGAAGGCAGCTTATTATTTTACGGCTATTTCTTTTTATGCCATTTATCATCGTCTCCTTTCTCGTAGTCATGTTTTACTGCCGCCCAGGCCACTTTATGCGCCGTCTCTTCCCGGCTGGCATCGTCCCGGCGATCGTCTTTATCTTTGTATTGATCCCAGGCGCTGTTAAACGCCTCTTTATAGATATCCTGCGCATGCGCAGGCAGTACGTTTTGCACGTTATCGGGTAATTCGCGTTTCGTTTTATATGGCATCACTAACCTCTCTTTTGCTTAAAGAGATAAGTGTGGACGACGATGCCGCAGGCTGCCAGTCAATGATAAATTCTGAATAGCGATAAAAGTTAATTGCATGTTATTTAACATGTAATTACCACAAACGTGACATTATGAGCATCAGGAGAATAAAAACATAATTAGGGTAAAATTAAGTAAAAGATAAGGGGTATTTAACAGAGATCTGTTAATGTAATGACCTCAAAATTCTATCTATAATTACAAGCACCTGCATTGATGGAGAAGCACATGACAGCAGCACACGAGGCGGTAAAGACCCGCCACAAGGAGACGTCACTCATTTTCCCGGTTCTGGCACTGGCTGTGCTGCTCTTCTGGGGAAGCAGTCAGTCACTGCCAGTGGTGGTTGGTATCAATATTCTTGCGCTGGTGGGGATTTTAACCAGCGCCTTTAGTGTGGTTCGCCATGCAGACGTTTTAGCCCACCGCCTTGGCGAGCCATACGGCTCATTAATTCTCAGCCTTTCCGTTGTGATTCTTGAGGTCAGCCTCATTTCCGCGCTCATGGCGACCGGCGATGCCGCACCCACGCTGATGCGCGATACGCTCTATTCCATCATTATGATTGTGACGGGCGGTCTGGTGGGCTTCTCATTGTTGCTGGGCGGCCGTAAATTCGCCACACAGTATATGAATCTGTTTGGCATCAAACAGTATCTGATCGCCCTGTTCCCGCTGGCGATTATTGTGCTGGTCTTCCCGATGGCACTGCCGGGCGCGAACTTCTCCACCGGTCAGGCGCTGCTGGTCGCATTGATTTCCGCCGCCATGTACGGCGTGTTCCTGTTGATTCAGACCAAAACGCACCAAAGCCTGTTTGTGTACGAGCATGAAGATGACAGCGACGACGATGACCCGCACCACGGCAAACCGTCCGCCCACAGCAGCGCCTGGCACACGGTTTGGCTGATCGTACATCTGATTGCGGTTATCGCCGTCACCAAGATGAACGCCAATCCGCTGGAGACGCTGTTAACCGAGCTGAATGCCCCGGTGGCATTTACCGGCTTCCTGGTAGCGCTGCTGATCCTGTCGCCTGAAGGGCTGGGCGCGTTGAAAGCGGTGCTGAACAATCAGGTACAGCGTGCCATGAACCTGTTCTTCGGCTCGGTACTGGCGACCATTTCGCTTACCGTTCCGGTGGTGACGCTGATTGCCTTTATGACCGGTAACGAACTGCAGTTTGCGCTGGGCGCGCCGGAGATGATTGTGATGGTTGCATCACTGCTGCTGTGTCAGATTTCGTTCTCAACCGGGCGCACCAATGTACTCAACGGCGCGGCGCATATGGCGCTGTTTGTGGCGTATCTGATGACGATATTTGCGTAATTTTATCTGGTGCGGGCTGATGCCCTCACCCCAACCCTCTTCCTTGAGGGATAAAACAAAAAACCCGCCGAAGCGGGTTTTTTATTAGTTGCTGGTATCCAGCTCGTCGAAGCTCTTCACCAGATCGTCAATCGCTTTGATCTGTTTCAGGAACGGCTCCAGTTTGTCCAGCGGCAGCGCGGATGGACCGTCGCATTTCGCATTCGCCGGATCCGGGTGTGCTTCAATGAACAGACCCGCCAGGCCGGTCGCCATACCGGCGCGCGCCAGTTCGGTCACCTGCGCACGACGGCCGCCAGACGCGGCGCCAAACGGGTCGCGGCACTGCAGAGAGTGGGTCACGTCGAAGATCACCGGAGACTGGTTAGAGACGTTTTTCATCACGGTGAAGCCCAGCATATCGACAACCAGGTTGTCGTAACCGAAGTTGGAACCACGGTCGCACAGGATAACCTTGTCGTTGCCGCCTTCGATAAACTTATCGACGATGTTCCCCATCTGGCCTGGGCTCACGAACTGCGGCTTCTTCACGTTGATGACGGCACCCGTTTTCGCCATCGCTTCCACCAGGTCAGTCTGACGAGCCAGGAACGCTGGCAGCTGAATAACGTCAACCACGTCAGCCACAGGCTGCGCCTGAGACGCCTCGTGAACGTCGGTGATCACTTTCACGCCAAAGGTCTGCTTCAGCTCCTGGAAAATTTTCATCCCCTCTTCCAGGCCCGGGCCACGGTAAGAGTGAATAGAGGAGCGGTTGGCTTTGTCAAAAGAGGCCTTAAACACGTACGGGATGCCCAGCTTCTGGGTCACGGTCACGTAGTGCTCGCAGATACGCATGGCGAGATCGCGGGATTCCAGCACGTTCATACCGCCAAACAGCACGAACGGCAGGTCGTTTGCCACGTTGATATCACCAATGCTAACCACTTTTTGTTTCATAGGATCGCCTTATTCAGGTGTGAATCGGAATTAAGATTAATGCAGTGTAATTTGTTTGTGCGAGATCGCGTTGATCTGCGCGCGGATCATTTCGCTGATCGGATCTTCCGGACACTGCTCGACGAAATAGCTTAAATCGTTCAGCGCCACATGCTCACAGTCGAGCTGGGCATAAATCAGCCCGCGGTCGCGAATTTCGTACGGATCTTCCGGATTAAACTGCAGCAGCACTTCGCTGGCGCGCAAGGCCAGCTCCATCTGCCGCTCTTCCATCAGCGCAGATTTCAGCGTATCCAGCAGCTTGCGAATAACCTCGGCGTTATCGGCCTCGTCGAGATCTTCGTTAAAGAGCTCGGCCACCGGGCTGATATTACCTTTCAGCCAGACATCCAGCGTATGTTCATCCAGCGTATCGCCGTTAAACGGATTGATTAACCACATCTCCCCGTCCAGCCACTCGGCACGCAGGATCATCTGCGTCGGGAAAATGACCGGCACCAGTGGAATATCCAGACGGTGCGCGATCCACAGCAAAATAGAGCCCAGCGCAACGGCGCTGCCCTGACGATTTTTTAAGACCTGGTCCAGCCATAATGCGTCAGACAGGCGATACACGCCACGCGTGTCGCAGAAACCCCACTCGCCGTAGAAAAGCTCAAGCAGCTTCTCCAGTTGCCAGTCCTGCGGACGCGCCTGATTGATCTCTTCGCGCGCCAGGCTGACCAGATTCTCCAGCTCATCGTAGACATACTGCGACGTAAAATCGTCGCGAATCATCTCCGAAATCAGGATCATGCCATCGCAGAGCGGCACTTTATTAAATTCGAAATCGGCTAAGGACCTCATGACTTACCCCAGTAACGACTGCGCGTACAACGACGTCCAGACGCGATAAAACCCAAAACGATGTAGATGATAACGCCAAACGGCCTCTCAGTCAGCCATGTGCCTTTATCCGTAAATGGCAGATAGCCCGAATTCATGACCACTGTCCCAGCGTCAGACGGTCGTTGCCGCCGTAGTCGCGACAGGTTTCGACGGCGTGGAAGCCCGCGTCAGTGAATAACGCACGCACGGCTTCCCCTTGCGTCCAGCCATGCTCCACCAGCAGCCATCCGCCGGGCAGGAGGTGTTGTCGTGACGTTGTCACAATGTGTTCCAGATCGGCCAGTCCAGCATTGCCCGCGACCAGCGCCGTCAACGGTTCAAAGCGAACATCGCCCTGCGCCAGGTGCGGGTCGTGTTCGTCGATATAAGGAGGATTACTGACAATCATCCCGAAGGAGCGGCCTGCCAGCGCGCTAAACCAGCTGCTCTGCAGCACCGTCACGTTATGACGTTCGAGACGTGCCACGTTACGCTTCGCCAGCGCCACGGCATCGGGCATCACATCAACGGCCGTGACGTCACAGTCCGGACGTTCGCTGGCTAGCGCAAGCGCAATCGCGCCAGTGCCGGTACCAAGATCGAGGATCTCGCAGGGTTCCGCCGGTAACCGTTCCAGCGCCTGTTCGACCAGACATTCGGTGTCCGGACGCGGGATCAGAGTGGCCGCGGAGACGTAAAGCGGTAATGACCAGAATTCACGCTCCCCGACCAGATGCGCCACCGGCTCGCCGGCTTGACGTCGGGCAAGCAGCGCGGCCAGCTGCGCCTCCTGCTCTGCGGTCAGTTCGGTTTCACCGAAGGCCAGCAGATACGTGCGGGCTTTACCCGTCACATATTCCAGCAAAATTTCGGCGTCGCGCTTCGGGCTTTCACTGTCAGAGAGCGCGCCGGTGGCCTGGCGTAACCAGCTCTGAAAATCCATTATTCCTGCTCGGACAGCGCCGCCAGCTGGTCGGCCTGGTATTCCTGCACGATAGGCTCAATCAGCATATCGAGCTTGCCTTCCATCACCTCATCCAGACGGTATAACGTCAGGTTGATGCGGTGGTCGGTCACGCGGCCCTGCGGGAAGTTGTAGGTGCGGTTACGATCGCTACGATCGCCGCTGCCCAGCAGGTTACGACGGGTTGACGCTTCTGCCTGCTGGCGTTTGGCCATTTCCGCCGCGTGGATACGCGCGCCCAGCACGGACAGCGCTTTGGCTTTGTTTTTGTGCTGAGAACGTTCGTCCTGACACTCCACCACAATGCCGGTTGGCAGGTGGGTAATACGGATGGCGGAGTCGGTGGTGTTAACGTGCTGACCACCCGCCCCGGAAGAACGGAAGGTATCGATACGCAGATCCGCCGGGTTAATGTCCGGCAGTTCCGCCTCCGGCAGCTCTGGCATCACCGCAACCGTACAGGCTGAAGTGTGAATACGGCCCTGCGACTCGGTCGCCGGTACACGCTGCACGCGATGGCCGCCGGACTCAAACTTGAGACGGCCGTACACGCCGTCACCGCTGATTTTGGCGATCACCTCTTTAAAACCACCGTGCTCGCCTTCGTTGGCGCTCATGATCTCCACGCGCCAGCGACGCGATTCGGCGTAACGGCTGTACATGCGGAACAGGTCTCCGGCGAACAGTGCCGCCTCATCACCGCCCGTTCCGGCGCGGACTTCCACAAACGCGTTACGCTCATCATCCGGATCTTTCGGCAGCAGGAGCACCTGCAGCTGTTGCTCCATCTCTTCTGAACGCGCTTTGGCATCCTGCAGCTCTTCCTGCGCCATTTCACGCATTTCAGGGTCGTCGAGCATCATCTGCGCGGTTTCGATATCTTCCTGAACCTGTTGCCAGTCGGTAAAGCATTTTGAAACATCACTTAACTGCGCATATTCACGCGACAGTGCGCGAAAACGTTCCTGGTCCGCAATGGTCCCGGCATCGCCGAGCAGCGCCTGAACTTCTTCATGGCGCTCGTGCAGAGCTTCCAGTTTAGCGACGATAGAAGGCTTCATAGGCGTAAGTGCACCTTGTAATAGAAAATGGGTATAGGGCGCTATTCCAGCCCGAGGCTGTTGCGCAGAATAGTCAGGCGTTCATCGTCCCCGTCACGGGCAGCCTGCTGAAGTGATTTGGTTGGTGCATGGATCAGGCGATTGGTCAGTTTCCAGGCCAGATCCTGCATAATAGCGTGCGCGTCGCCGCCCTGATCCAGAGCCGCTAACGCTTTGGCAGTCAGGTCATCACGCACCTGCTCCGCCTGACCGCGATATTCGCGGATGGTCTCGCTGACGCTTTGCGCGCGCAGCCAGGCCATAAACTCACTGGTTTCCTGCTCGACGATGGTTTCCGCCTGCACCGCTGCCGCTTTACGCTGGGCAAGGTTGTGCGAAATGATGCTTTGCAGGTCATCCACGCTGTAGAGATAGGCGTTAGCCAGTTTGCCAACCTCCGGCTCGACATCACGCGGAACGGCGATATCCACCAGCAGCATTGGCTGATTACGACGGGATTTCAGCGCGCGCTCTACCATCCCTTTACCGATAATCGGCAGCGGGCTGGCCGTCGAACTAATGATGATGTCCGCCTCTTTCAGGCGTTCGTCGATCTCGCTCAGCGCAATCACCTCGGCCCCGACTTCGTCTGCCAGTACCTGCGCACGTTCGCGGGTACGGTTGGCGATAACCATCTTTTTCACTTTATGCTCGCGCAGATGGCGCGCCACAAGCTCAATGGTTTCGCCCGCGCCGACCAGCATCACGGTGACGGTCGACAGGGATTCGAAGATTTGACGTGCAAGGGTACAGGCCGCGAACGCAACAGAAACCGCACTGGCACCAATGTCGGTTTCGGTTCGCACACGCTTCGCCACGGAGAAAGACTTCTGGAACATACGCTCCAGCTCGCTGGCTTTCAGATGCCCTTTTTGCGAATCGGCAAACGCTTTTTTAACCTGACCGAGAATTTGCGGCTCTCCCAGTACCAGCGAATCCAGACCGCTGGCCACGCGCATAAGATGGCTCACCGCATCGTTATCCTGATGCCAGTAAAGACTCTTACGCAGCTCGTCTTCGTTGAGATTGTGGTAGTCGCATAACCAGCGGATCAGCGCTTCATGCAGGTTATCCTGCTCTTCCACGCTTAAGTAAAGCTCGGTACGGTTGCACGTCGAGAGCACCACGCCGCCCTGCACCATCGGTTGTGCAAGCAGACTATCCAGCGCCAGGTCGAGCGTATCCGGCGAAAACGTGACGCGTTCTCGCAGCGAAACCGGGGCGGTTTTGTGGTTAATGCCGAGTGCTAATAGGGTCATGTTGAGCGGGAGTAGTACCAGCGTTAATAAGGTTAGCAAGACGCATCATACAGGATGCGCGAGATCAATAAAAGAGACTGCCCCCTTTCGGAGTAATAGGTTACTCAACGCTTTGAGATAATTTGAACGTAGACGGTGACACCCTTCGACGCTAGCATTAACAGTTATAACTGCAACGTATCTCAAGGATTTGTCCTCATTATGACCCGACTGATTCGCCTGCTGCCGCTGGCAGCACTGGTTCTGACCGCATGTTCCGTCACTCAACCAAAAGGCCCGGGCAAAAGCCCTGACTCACCACAGTGGCGTCAGCACCAGCAGGACGTACGTAATTTAAGCCAGTACCAGACCCGCGGCGCGTTTGCTTATCTCTCCGATGAACAAAAAGTGTATGCCCGCTTCTTCTGGCAACAAACGGGGCAGGATAACTACCGCCTGCTGCTGCTGAACCCGTTGGGCAGCACCGAGCTGGAACTCAACGCTAAGCCGGGTGAAGCGCAGATCACCGATAACAAAGGCCAGCACTACACCGCCACCGACGCGGAAGAGATGATTGGCAAACTGACCGGAATGCCTATCCCGCTGAACAGCCTGCGCCAGTGGATCCTGGGCCTGCCGGGTGACGCCACCGACTACACCCTGGACGATCAGTACCGTCTGAGCCAGGTGAACTACACGCAGAACGGTAAAACCTGGAAAGTGGTGTACAGCGCCTATGACAGCAACAGTAAACCATCGCTGCCATCGAATATGGAGCTGACGCAGGGTAGCCAGCGCATCAAGCTGAAAATGGACAACTGGATCGTTAAATGATGACCCACTGGCCCTCTCCGGCAAAACTTAACCTTTTTTTGTACATCACCGGCCAACGTGCTGACGGGTATCACACCCTGCAGACGCTGTTTCAGTTTATCGATTATGGCGACACGCTCTCTATTGAGCTGCGTCAGGACGGGCAGATTTGTCTGTTGACGCCGGTGGAAGGCGTGGAGCATGAGGATAACCTGATCGTGCGCGCCGCGCGTCTGCTGATGAGCGCAGCGGCTGACGCCGGGCGCTTGCCCGTCGGGAGCGGTGCGGATATTCGCGTTGAGAAGCGTCTGCCGATGGGCGGTGGGCTGGGTGGCGGTTCATCCAATGCCGCGACCGTCCTGGTCGCCCTGAATCATCTCTGGGGCTGCGGGTTGTCGACGGATGAACTGGCCGCGTTAGGGTTAACCCTCGGGGCGGATGTTCCGGTGTTTGTTCGCGGTCATGCTGCATTTGCTGAAGGGGTGGGTGAAATCCTCTCCCCGGTTGAACCGCCGGAAAAATGGTACCTCGTAGCCCATCCGGGCGTCAGCATTCCGACCCCGGTTATCTTTAAGGATCCTGACCTGCCACGCAATACCCCGGTGCGGTCAATAGAAACGTTATTAAATTGTGAATTCAGCAACGATTGCGAGGTTATCGCAAGAAAACGTTTTCGCGAGGTTGATGCGGCGCTTTCCTGGCTGTTAGAATACGCGCCGTCGCGCCTGACTGGTACAGGGGCCTGTGTCTTTGCTGAATTTGACACCGAATCCGCCGCTCGTCAGGTGCTTGAGCAAGCGCCGGTTTGGCTGCATGGTTTTGTAGCCCGCGGGATGAACATCTCCCCTCTACAGCAGACCATTCTGGCGCAGACTGAGTTTCGGTGACAACGTCACCCTGTTCCAGACGTTGCATCGCGCTCTTTAATACACCGCCTGGATAGCATTTCGCCTGGCCCCGCACAGTTTGCGGCGAGTGCTATCCACCACTGGACGCATGCCTGAGGTTCTTCTCGTGCCTGATATGAAGCTTTTTGCTGGTAACGCCACCCCGGAACTAGCACAACGTATTGCCAACCGCCTGTACACTTCCCTCGGCGACGCCGCTGTAGGTCGCTTTAGCGACGGCGAAGTCAGCGTACAAATTAACGAAAATGTACGCGGTGGTGATATTTTCATCATCCAGTCCACCTGTGCTCCAACGAACGACAACCTGATGGAATTGGTTGTTATGGTCGATGCCCTGCGCCGCGCTTCTGCAGGCCGTATCACTGCTGTAATCCCTTACTTTGGCTATGCCCGCCAGGACCGTCGCGTCCGTTCCGCGCGTGTGCCAATCACCGCTAAAGTTGTCGCGGACTTCCTGTCCAGCGTTGGCGTTGACCGCGTACTGACCGTTGATCTCCACGCAGAGCAGATCCAGGGCTTCTTCGACGTCCCGGTTGATAACGTATTCGGCAGCCCAATCCTGCTGGAAGATATGCTGCAGCTGAACCTGGACAACCCGATTGTGGTGTCTCCGGACATCGGCGGTGTGGTCCGTGCCCGTGCTATCGCTAAGCTGCTGAACGATACCGACATGGCAATCATCGACAAACGCCGTCCGCGCGCTAACGTTTCTCAGGTGATGCACATCATCGGTGACGTCGCTGGCCGTGACTGCGTGCTGGTTGACGACATGATCGATACCGGCGGTACGCTGTGTAAAGCCGCTGAAGCGCTGAAAGAGCGTGGTGCCAAGCGCGTGTTCGCGTACGCGACTCACCCGATCTTCTCCGGTAACGCGGTAAACAACCTCCGTAACTCCGTCATTGACGAAGTTGTGGTATGCGATACCATCCCACTGAGTGACGAGATCAAGGCACTGCCAAACGTGCGTACCCTGACCCTGTCCGGGATGCTGGCCGAAGCGATTCGTCGTATCAGCAACGAAGAATCCATCTCTGCAATGTTCGAACACTAATCGAACACGGCCGAAAAACCCGCTGCGGCGGGTTTTTTTGTCTCTGGGTTTTATTTGTATGATTAATGCCTCCTTCACCTGCCATTGATATGACAGATGATGCGCATACGGATGATAGATAATTGTGAAAAACATCACTTCCTCACATGTTCTGCCCTTTCGCGCCCTCATCGACGCATGCTGGAAAGAGAAATACACCTCGTCACGCTTTATCCGTGACCTGATTGCCGGGATCACCGTTGGTATTATTGCCATTCCGCTGGCCATGGCGCTGGCGATTGGCAGCGGCGTGGCTCCACAGTATGGCCTGTATACCTCGGCCGTCGCCGGGATCGTGATTGCTCTCACGGGCGGTTCGCGTTTCAGCGTGTCCGGCCCAACCGCTGCTTTTGTGGTGATCCTCTATCCGGTATCACAGCAGTTTGGTCTGGCAGGCCTGCTGGTTGCCACGCTCATGTCTGGCCTCTTTTTGATTCTCTTTGGCCTGGCCCGCTTTGGCCGGTTGATTGAATATATTCCCCTTTCCGTCACGCTGGGGTTCACCTCCGGGATCGGCATCACCATCGGGACGATGCAAATCAAGGATTTCCTCGGCCTGCAAATGGCTCACGTTCCTGAACACTACCTGCAAAAAGTGGGCGCGCTGTTTATGGCGCTGCCGACTGCGAATCTGGGCGACGCCGCCATCGGGATTGTGACGCTGGGCACGCTGATCGTCTGGCCTCGTCTGGGGATCCGTCTCCCGGGCCATCTGCCCGCCCTGCTGCTGGGCTGCGCGGTGATGGCTATCGTGAATATGCTCGGCGGACACGTTGCCACCATCGGCTCGCAGTTCCACTATGTTCTGGCGGATGGTTCACAGGGCAGCGGCATTCCGCAGCTGTTACCGCAGCTGGTGCTGCCGTGGGAACTGCCCGGCTCCAGCTTTACCTTAAGCTGGGATTCGCTGCGTGCACTGCTGCCCGCCGCCTTTTCCATGGCGATGCTGGGGGCGATTGAATCTCTGCTCTGCGCCGTGGTGCTCGATGGCATGACCGGTACCAAGCACAAAGCCAACAGCGAGCTGGTCGGCCAGGGCTTAGGTAACCTCATTGCCCCGTTCTTTGGCGGTATTACGGCCACCGCGGCTATCGCCCGTTCTGCAGCCAACGTGCGCGCGGGCGCAACCTCACCGGTTTCAGCGGTTATCCACTCCGTGCTGGTGATCCTCGCATTGCTGATCCTCGCGCCGCTGCTCTCCTGGCTGCCGCTCTCCGCCATGGCCGCCCTGCTGCTGATGGTGGCCTGGAACATGAGCGAAGCGCATAAGGTGGTGAACCTGCTGCGTCGCGCACCGAAAGACGACATCATCGTCATGCTGATCTGTATGTCGCTGACCGTGCTGTTCGATATGGTGATCGCCATCAGCGTCGGCATCGTGCTGGCCTCCCTGCTGTTTATGCGCCGGATCGCGCAGATGACGCGCCTTTCCCCGGTAAACGTGGAGGTGCCTGATGATGTGCTGGTGCTGCGGGTGATCGGTCCGCTGTTCTTCGCTGCGGCGGAAGGCCTGTTCAGCGATCTGGAATCCCGCATTGCGGGCAAACGGATTGTGGTGCTGAAATGGGATGCCGTACCGGTGCTGGATGCCGGTGGACTGGACGCCTTCCAGCGCTTTGTAAAACGTCTGCCGGAAGGCTGTGAGCTGCGGGTGAGTAATCTGGAATTTCAGCCGCTGCGCACCATGGCGCGCGCTGGCGTGCAGCCGATCCCTGGCCGCCTTGCCTTCTATCCCAACCGCGACGCCGCGTTAGCGGATCTGTGATTCATCTGATGCGGAGAAACGTCTCTGCATCATTATCCCTATCGCCTGCTGGAGCCATTCAAGCACAGCAGGCGTCATCCACGTCCCTTTCATCAGATGCGGCTCCTGCTGCATAGCAGCACGAAACTTTTGCTGCGTCTCAGGGTTTGTTCCTGCGTATGACTGAAACAACGCCAGCCAGGTTTCAGCCAGCTTTTGCGCCTCGTCAGAGGCGGGGTCGAGATTTTCCCGCTGCGCCTGGTGCAGCTTCGCCACCAGCGGCGGCCACTCCATCATGCGGTCAAAGTAATGTTTCCGGGTAAAAGCCATCTCATCGGCAGAGAGATATTTCTCCCAGATGACCAGCTTCGATTCGGCAAACGCCCGCGTGATGTAGTCGGTCATCTCTGCGGTGATGCCCGTTTGCTCACGCATTTGCGGCTCGACGCTGTGCATCTCGTTCAGCCGGGTGAGAAACTCCGGCTTGCCGGCAGTGTCCTGCTCCAGGCGCTCCATCCAGCGCGTCGCGAGATCCATCGCCCGCGGGTCAGAAACGGGTATGTGCTGTTCCAGCAGCGTGTTGGCCTCGGTAACCAGCCCTGACCAGACAGCCGCAAGCGCATCTTTCTGCACCGCAAACGGCAGTTGCTGTAACTCTTCTTTGCTAAACCAGCGATCGTACATATTCATTAACTCCAGAGTCTGTAGCCAGGATTCCAGATCGGGCGTTTCATCGCCGGTAAGCCCGGTGCGCAAGTCCACCAGCCTGTCGCGCAGCGTGTTAATGCTGCGCAGCTGTTTATCCAGAAGAGTGATTTGCGCATCGAGGAGTTCCGTTAACGAAAGCGACTCCTGCTCCAGAAAATCCCTGATTTCAGCAAGCTCCAGCCCCGCTTTTGCCAGTGCCTGAATCATATGCAAGCGCTGTACATCCGCCAGATTATAAAGCCGGTAACCTGCCGCGCTTCTGGCAGAAGGCAGCAATAACCCTGTTTGCTCATAGTGATGCAATGTTCGCACGGTGATCCCGGCCCGTTTCGCCAGTTCACCCACCTGAATCAACATAACTGCTCCTTTTACTTTGCCAGTGCCGCCACTCTGGTGCCTTACGTTACGTGAGGGTCAACCCCTGAGGCAAAAAAAAACGACTCCATCAGGAGTCGTTTCAGTGTTCTTTATTGTCTGCGCACTAGCTGTGCTTATGCTGGTCGCGGCGGCAGCGTTTGTCGTAATGGCGCACCCACCAGTATTTATCACACACCTCTTCATGACCGCTCACACGCGCCCCGGCGAGCCACAGTACCGCCCCCAGGAAGATGCTTAATACCGCGCCATGCGCGAAGTATTGTGGGAGATCAAGCTGCGGCAATTGGTTTAAAATTGAATAACCCACACCGGCTACCATCACAAACAGCCCCAACCCCATCAGCACGTTACCGAGTAACGAAGCGTTTTTGCGTTTCATATGTCACCTCCGGAACCTTGGGTTGTAGGGAATAAATCCCTATTCCTTGTGTGTAAAGTATAGACAACGCCACTTTTATGAGTTGCGTGAATGATCACAATTACAGATTACTCCCAAACAAAAATTTACAAATAACGCATTGAACAGCTTGAAATTCTAATTGTTCAAATAAGTAATTATTCGTATTTCGCTGTTAAGGTCGCAGAATTTTGTCAAGCGGCGCGCCAGACAGTAAACTACGCGCCAGATCTGGAACCCATTAGGAATTGAATCGTGACGATTAAACTGATTGTCGGCCTCGCCAACCCAGGCGCAGAGTACGCTGCAACCCGCCACAATGCCGGGGCCTGGTACGTTGATCTGCTGGCCGAACGGTTACGTGCTCCCCTGCGTGAAGAACCAAAATTCTACGGGTATACCTCACGTATCAATCTCGCCGGTGCGGATGTGCGCCTGCTGGTGCCTACCACCTTTATGAATCTGAGCGGCAAGGCCGTGGCGGCAATGGCGACGTTTTATCGCATCAATCCGGATGAGATTCTGGTTGCTCACGATGAGCTGGACCTGCCGCCAGGCGTGGCAAAGTTTAAACTGGGCGGCGGCCATGGCGGACACAACGGTCTGAAAGATATCATCAGCAAGCTGGGTAATAACCCGAATTTTCACCGTTTGCGCGTAGGAATCGGCCATCCGGGCGATAAAAACAAAGTTGTTGGTTTTGTGCTGGGTAAACCCCCGGTTTCTGAGCAGAAACTGATTGATGAGGCGGTAGACGAAGCGGCGCGCTGCACTGAAATCTGGCTCAAAGATGGGTTAACCAAAGCGACAAACCGCCTGCACGCTTTCAAAGCGCAATAATCTGCCCGATACGGCATTTTTACCGCGCGGTAGGCGGGTTACGTGTATAATAGGCGTAGTTATTTACTTTTCATCAGTCGGTTATCGTTAACGGATTGATTATCAAGATATTAAGGTGATTTAGAAATGGGATTCAAATGCGGTATCGTCGGTCTGCCAAACGTGGGCAAATCCACCCTGTTTAACGCGCTTACCAAAGCGGGTATCGAAGCGGCGAACTTCCCGTTCTGTACCATCGAACCTAACACTGGCGTTGTGCCAATGCCTGACCCGCGTCTGGACCAGCTCGCGGAAATCGTGAAGCCGCAGCGCATTCTGCCAACCACCATGGAGTTCGTGGACATCGCGGGCCTGGTGAAGGGTGCATCCAAAGGTGAAGGTCTGGGTAACCAGTTCCTGACCAACATCCGTGAAACCGAAGCGATCGGTCACGTGGTGCGTTGCTTCGAGAACGACAACATTATCCACGTAGCGGGCAAAGTAAACCCGGCGGAAGATATTGATGTCATCAACACCGAGCTGGCGCTGTCGGATCTGGATACCTGCGAACGTGCGATCCACCGTATCTCCAAAAAAGCCAAAGGTGGCGATAAAGACGCCAAAGCCGAATTAGCGGTGCTGGAAAAATGTCTGCCACAGCTGGAAAACGCAGGTATGCTGCGCTCACTGGACCTGAGCAAAGACGAGAAAGAGCTTATCCGCTACCTGAGCTTCCTGACGCTGAAGCCAACCATGTACATTGCCAACGTGAACGAAGACGGTTTTGAAAATAACCCGTACCTCGATCAGGTGCGTGCTATCGCCGAGAAAGAAGGTTCTGTCGTTGTTCCGGTTTGTGCCGCTGTAGAAGCCGATATCGCCGAGCTGGATGACGAAGAGCGTGACGAGTTCATGGCCGAGCTGGGTCTGGAAGAGCCAGGTCTGAACCGCGTTATCCGTGCAGGTTATGCCCTGCTCAACCTGCAGACCTACTTCACCGCTGGCGTGAAAGAAGTGCGTGCATGGACTATCCCTGTTGGCGCAACGGCTCCACAGGCTGCGGGCAAGATCCACACCGATTTCGAGAAAGGCTTTATCCGTGCGCAGACTATCGCGTTCGAAGACTTCATTACCTACAAGGGTGAGCAAGGCGCGAAAGAAGCCGGCAAGATGCGTGCTGAAGGGAAAGACTACATCGTTAAAGATGGCGATGTGATGAACTTCCTGTTTAACGTCTGAGTCGGTATGAATGAAAAAAATCCACGCTTCGGCGTGGATTTTTTTATTGCGGGGTCAGAACACATTGGCTAGGCGTTCTGTTTTCATGCTGGGTTCAAAAGGAATAATGTCAGCAGTCGCAAGCTTTAACCTCTGAAACGGATCCTCGCGTAGTCGCTCTTCAAGTGAGGCAAGACTCTCACATTTAGCGAGAATGACACCACCGTTTCTCGGGACCCGTCTTCCGGATGCGAGGAAAATCCCCTCTGCATACCCTTTTTTTAGCCACTCAACATGCGCTGGTATCGCTGCATCAATCTCTTCGAGTGGTTTGATATAGGTTAAAATGACAATATAAACTGTGCTCATGCTTTGCCTCTCAGCTGTGTTTTAAGCCGCTTGTTGGAATTGATTATGCAGTCCCTCTTTTGCCACCCGGTTATTGTTATCATTTTGGGCGCATTTGATCTTAATATGCAGGGCCTGAGCAAGACAACGCGTTACGCGTCATATCCCAGGAGTAAAACCAATCATGCCAGCCGTTTTTTTTTGCTGGATAGCTACAGACAACGACCACTTCCTTTGACAGGTTGAATGTTAAGTAATAGAAAGTCGCGCCTTCAGGAGGTGCAGACCAAAATAGTTTGTCGCCCTGAGCATTGAAGATGGTCAAAACGGTTTATAATGGCTTTGGCTCGCTTAACGCAAAGACTAACTGGCGTGTTGAGTCGACCATTGCATAGTCTAAAAATGGCATATTAACCAGTATGTTACTTTCACCACATGCCCATTGAAGCAGGTCATTCTCTTTACTACAAATGAGATTTTCAATCATTGGCAAACCTCAAATTTTAAAGTTTGAGCTGTTTCAAATCACCTTCAAAAAGCCCCACAAGATAAACCCGGTATCGGGCTGGCTGCACTTCTTTATACGTTAATACAGTAGAAAACTCTTTTAAACACTTTGAACATGTGTTTTGCGAAACATTTAGTTGGCTGTCATCGTAAATATATATATTATTATCACTGACGAACTTCACACCTCTCATTTTCTTAACCAGGAAGTATTTTACCTCTTCAGAAAGCAAGTCGAACTCATATGAGTTCACGATGGAATAGATTATTACACCCTCGCATTCAGGGCATGCTATTTCTGTGCCATAATCTATAAAGTCATTATCTATGCCATCCAGGACTAATATTTTCTTCTTCAGTCGATTAGTTATTTTCATTTCTTTTAAAGTTTTGAATTTATTAATAGACAAGTAAAGTGAGAAGAAGACGGGGCGATTTATTAATCACTAACATTATTTAATCAAACATTCCATTCGATATAAATACCACAATCGAAGCTTTTTTCATTTGACTGTACAATAATTCTTCCCCATTCATGATCCCATTGAATTCCATATGGGGGAGTGATAATTTTAAGTTTGGGATGTGAGGTTATTTCACTCTCAATCCATGCTGTCAAGCGTTGTTCTTCTTCAGATAAATTACTCAAATTGGCTCTTTTATTCCAATCTCCTAAAGTTTTATAAAAATTTCCATTCTTACTTGTAAGGAATATTGAAGGGGAAAAAGAAAACACTGAAGGCCTCAGTTCCAAAATGAAAGTTTGATCTTTCCAGTCTATATTATCAATAGAGAAGTAATAATGGCCTATTGTCGTAAATGGCGAGAATAACTTGTAAAACTCCGAATTTTTAAACGTCTCTAAATTCTTTAATTCAAGGGGGTGGTTATCAATGGCCACTAAGCCACTATTAACATCAAAATGCATTTCTAACATATCTAAACCACCTTATCTGAAAGTGACTATGTTATATTCCAAACTATATATACCCCATGATTAAATGATTTTATCTCATATGAGACGGAAACCCGTCCCCATTCAAAGCGCCATCTCATCATGTCTGTTTCCGTGGTATCAGGCGTTTCCAGGTTTAATGATTCTTTCAGCCAATCAGACAAGCTTTTCACTGAGTCATTAAGCATATGAATATTAGTTCGCGCATTCCAGTCATTTAATGCGTTATAGTATTGACTATTTTTATCAACAAGATGAAGCATAAAAGGAAATCCATAGCACACTGGACGTATAGTAACTTGAAATTCTTTGTCGAAAAACGCTACTGAGTCAACAAGGTAGTGATTCGGCATGGTTTTATTTACAGCTTTTCGCTTGATTAATTCGTGGTATAAACCACTCTTACAAAAGCCTTCTTCAGTATCCATTCCCAAAGGCAGATCATCAAATTTCAGATCACCGGTAATCGGATTTAAATTTAATGCAATCATGTTCCCCTGCTTTACTTTTGACTGTCTAACAAGATCTTATGATATATTCTACTTAACATGATAACAACCATATGACGAGTATTTTCCGTGTACAAATTACATTTGTTATAACATTTACAATTACATGCGCATAACAATAAAGTCTTATTGCCAATGGTGCAATAAGTCAATCCACATTTCTTTTTCCCCTGCGCAAACTTTTATGCCATCTCTATTTTGTTTTACATACTGCATGTATGTTTCATAAATAGCTCTTATCATCACCGTTTTTTCAGAGCGAGATCCTTCAATCAACGTCATTAGTTTTTCTAAATAAATTGATGAATTCACTCTTTCGTTGAAAAAAACATTGAGGTAATCTAGTACTTCATTATATGAATCGTAATTCATGACCGGCTTCTCTGATTTCTTATTCCGATTTATTTTAGCATATCCAATTTCTGGTATGCGCCTAAAACTGTGTTTCCATTTTCCAAAGGAGCCATGTATGCAAGGCGTAAATTCATACCGGAACGCTACGCATGGAGATTCTGGTTGGTCTGTACACCAGTTTAAGCAATAAAGACTAATCATTTTCTATGTCAGGAAGAGGAGTCGTAATGCCAAGAACATCTCGCCCAAATCGAATATCTTCGTCGGTTTTCTTTTTTAACTTAAGGATTACAACACCCAGTAGAGCATTATTTTTATCTGAATAAATTTTAAAGGAAAATAACTTAGTTCGGATATTAATTACTAAGACAGTTTCTTCATCAAAATTTTCAAGAGCAATAATTAATTCATCAAGACCTTCTACCTCCAACCCTGTAAGTTTTGTATTATTTTTATGCGCTTTCATTATTCGCAACTCATCTTGAGTATTGTTTATAAATGATGCACATTGAAGATTATTATTTTTATTTAAAGAAGAACTATATTCATTCGGTATTTTTTCTCGCGCATAATCAATAAGCTTATTATCATTTATCATGGTAACATCACCTCAATGTAGCCTCTTAAAAGTCCTTTCAGAAAGATTTCACGTTCCTTCATGCATCAAACCACCACGAATCACCTTGTGAAGGAGTCTATTGAAAGTGCAGTGTCTATATCCGATCCATGCAACCGCGCTGTCATCTCTCTTTATTTCTGTACCTCAGAGTAATCGGCCAGGTCAAAAAATACCGAAACTGATTGTCGTGCAACCCTGTCTCACGATACAGGAGTTCCCCCTGCATCCGCATGTTCTGGGAATATCTTGATCCCTGCGTCTCGCTCTCGCGCAGTAGCTTGCCCCAGGTACTGTTCCCCCCTTCCCAGCGCACCTGCCCTTCGATATCCACTATCCGCTCCGGCATGCCGTTGGGCTGGCAATGGAACCAGAAGATCGCCGATGCATCATCGCCGTCAATACGCGCCAGCGGATCGTAGCTGTCCTGGTCGCTGTAGACTCAAACCATCGGCACGTTCCCGTGCATCCGTGCAGCAGACGGTAATGGGTTATTTTCTCAATCGCCCCTTAGAGTGGATTATCATCAGCGGCGAACAGTTAGTGAATAAAATTAAAAGAAAGACATCAAGCGTAATGCGTGATATATAAATTAAAAGCTGTAATTAATCTTTTTACTATTTTTCACAGATAAGGATTGGGACGAGTCAAGAGTCATTTATCCTGTCAGAGGCATCAACCTGTTCATCGTCCAAAAAAATGTCACAAACCACCTAAGTAAAGTAATTTTCCATTTAAATGTTAGTCAGCAAAAATAAAAATAAATATCACGTATCAAATCTCCATCCACTTCATCAACAGTTCTTGTTTTGACTTTATTAAATTCAGCTAAAATACCTTTTACTGGCACTTCATGCATTGATATGTCTTCATAAAAAGCTTCCTGCTGGCTTTCCCGAACATATTTTTTCATTAAATAAACAAGATTCTCTCGTAACTCTTTTTCTGTCATCGCTTTTACTCCGGATTTATACTATCATACAAAAAAAGAGATTACCTCCTGATGTCGATGGTAATAGCATAACCTTAGTAAAACAATACAGGATATTAATTGAAATAACAATCTTGCCAGTTTTGCTTATAAAAGTTTATTGCCATACATTGAACAACTGCCGCCATATCTCCTGTTCCTCATGAGTAAGGACTCTATAATCTTGAGTCTTCCGTCTATATACCATAAAGCATGAGTCTATAGCTCGAATAGCCACCGTTTTTTCTTTTCGACAACCCTCTAAAATAGATTGCATATCCAGGAGGCAATTATAATCAAGAATATATTTTTGAAAAAATAACTCCAGAAAGCCCAACACTTCATTATAAGATTGCAAATTTATCATGGCTCCTCTGGGAAAATATCAATTTTGTCGTAATTAATAACTCTTTTTTCAGCATGCAGCTGTTGAACATTACCCTGGTCTTTTTCAGGGTATGCTTTAGTAAACGGTTCAAGTAGCGTTCCAGGTCTATCGCCGAACAATCTCGGAATTCGCAGTGCGCAGGTTCTCATCAAGACAACACGTTATGCTCCATATCATAGGACTAAAACCAATCATACAAGCCATGTTGTTGAACTGTGAAACTACAGACAACATTTACTTCCTTTGACTTATTGAATTTTAGGTAAAAAAACCTTGAGCCAGTAAAACAAAAGTATTTTTTCATCCTGTACTTTGAAGATTATCAAAATGGTTGATAAGTGCTCTCCAGGATTTATTTTATGAGGGTTATCTTTCCTCTATATGGTATGTATCTCTATCACTCCAGTATATAATTTTATATTTACCAAATTTGATGTTTTGTTCTTGATAATACTCTATTAATTCTGATGGATACCAACCATATCCAAATAAAAAAAGAGCACCTTCGTCAACTAACAGTCTTATTATTCTTTGCTTATCCTGTTCGTCGATTACAGGTATAACCATTAATTCATCTTTTAATGAAAAACCTATCATCTGCATTTTCATAATTAAACCACTTCCCAAAACACGTATTTTTATACTAGTCCCAGCCACATCAATAACAATAATCGAATTATCTGGCATCTTATTCAATTTACATTTACCCTTATAAATTGCAGTGAATAGATTTCTTACATTTAATGGTTTCTTAAGAAAGATCTTCTTCTGTTACTAATCCATTAACAAAGTTGGAAAATGAGTTTGTCAGATATCTTTGAAGTTTTATGTGATTCTCTTGCATAGTCAAATACTCATCAAAAGAATCTGTAGCAAAGTATACAATTGAGTAATTATCTAAATCCAGACAGAAGAAATTTCCTCCCCAATCATTTGCGAAGGGAAAAAGGTTTTCAGGGATCACTTGCCTATCCAACATGCTGATATAGCAACCATCAATTAAAGATCTTGGGTCATCATTTGTATGACTATTATAAATAAACGGTTTAAACCCAGCCACCTCTACTGGTTCAAAATCTTCATCATCGGCCCACCAACTTTTCTCAGGAGTGCCACCATTAAATTGCAGATAATGTGAAATGAAATCATCCGGAAGAATAATAGATAATTCCTCTTCATTTTTAGCAATATCTGCACGTCCAATCTTTTTTTCACAGTTACTGAAATGATTCATATATTATTTGGCCAGACGTTCAAAAAACTTGCGAATTTATTTAAGGTGTTATATACCAACAAACCAGATAGAATAATATTTAGTTCTTTTTGGGCTCATAATCTGTCTACAGTTTTTCTCCACTAAGTTCAACGCCCCCCAATACGGCCCCCATCCCCAAATCAAAGTTTAATGCTATTCCATTTACAGTAAGCCTTCCAGGATTTATCATCTCTGAAACTGGAACGATAATTGCAAAAAATAGTGCCTGAACAATTCCAATAGTCATATGACGCATCAATATGCCCCCATGAACCATAAATCGGAAGGTTGATATTAGTTTTTTCTTTAAACCAATCCCTTAGCCTTTTTGTAACCTTTCCCTCTGGTTTCTTTTGCTCCCCATCGATTAACTTTGCAGGAGCAAAACTCCAACTACCAATAATAGCATTTATATCATTACATTGAACAAAATTAACAATTAAATAGATATCACCCTGTTTGTTTCCTTTTATGTCAAAGATAGTCCTATAAGAGACAGTTTTATCCCCCTTGTCTGGCCAAGGCTCCCAATTTAAACAATTACTCTCCATTATTTCTTTTTTTGTTATAAAGGGTGTAAGCGCCAGATTTTTGTGAAAGAAAAAATCGCCAGTAATATTATCCACATACATTGACATCTCCAATTTTCTCCCAATATTAAAGACTAATACACTAGATAAAGAAAAGATATTTTAATTGGCTGAAAAATCATGCCCGATTCCATTTTTAAATTAAGTCGGTTCTTATGAAAGAATTTAGCTATTATTGTGCATTCTACTTTTAACTGCAATTGCATTATTTACAATATTACCTAATAGTTGGGTTTCCCTGAGGGAGAAGTTAGCGTATTGAGACATTGACATGCAATTTGATAGTTTTTCAAGCACTTCAACAGAAATTGTATATCCTGGCTTTATTATCATATCATAGTGAGTTTGAAAAAATGCGGCAGATTCATTATTTCCATTTACGGATAGTTCTAAAATCATTTGTTGAAGTGCATATGCTAAATTATTTAATCTATTCATCAGGAACTCGCAAACTTTTCGCAACCTATATTTCTAGTCAAGAGGGATATTTTAGATTGTTAACTCCATGTTAAATACACACCGCAATTAAAGGATTCAATATCATAGCAAATAGTTATATCACCCCATTCCATACGCCATGTTACACTATGTTTTTCTTTTTCATCTGGTTTGCCAAGATCATATACCTCCGATACCCAGCGATATAGGAAATCTACTTCTTTGTTTAACATATCAATGTTAGAAACTTTATTCCAATCATTTATTGATTTATAATATTCACCTTCTTTATAAATTAATTGCATCATAAATGGTAAGTTACTAAAGCATAATGGGCGTACTATAAGCTCAAATTCTTTACTAAACCAAAGAACGGCATTAACGGTATAATGATAAGGAATTAGTCTTTGCACTTTGTTTATTGACTCAAGATATTTGTATGGTTCTGAAACTATAAATTCATCCTCCCTTTGTATCAAAAGATCTTTATTATCTAACTTAACTTTGCCATCTGCAATGTTAATTTCAAAATCAATCATATGCATATAACCTTCCCCGGTATCAGTAGATTTCTAAATTCCTCCGGGATAAAGAACTACATCCCTCCCCCTCGGCCATAAATGTTATTAGCCAATGCTCTTCCATATGCGACATCAATATCCTCGCTGACATAATAAGCTCTTACTTGCGTTCTTAAGGTACGATGAGGATCTATTTTAACCTGAAGTGCTTCATGGTAGCCTATAGCATTTCCTTTATTTTGCCTAACGGTTGGATAAGTCACTGCATATGATGGAGGAGTATCACCGTTTGGATATAATGCATGCAGAATCGTGCCTTTTTTCAGTTTCCTGTTTTTGTAGACATCTATACCTTTGTAATCACCTTGACCTTGCCATCTCGTAGCTTCTTTAGATGGATCCTTACATTTACGGCTCAACCCCCACGGATCCACCCACCCTAGCGCATTCGGCGCATACTGGTAAAAATTTATCCCTGCCCGCCAGCCCTATCGGATCCTGCTGCGTAAACCGCCCGCTGTCGGGTCATAATACCGGAAAAAGTTGTAGTGCAGACCTGACGGGATGTCGTGGTAGCTGGTCAGCCATTCCACCGTAGTGCAGACGACCGACTGTTATCTCCCGCTCGGGGTGAAGGTATGAGTATTGATATCCAGATCTGTGGCGACAAACTTGTGGCTATTCTTCTCCAGCATGCATTGTTGCAACACTATTTGGCCAGACGATCATAAAAACTTGTGAATTTTTAAAGGTGTTAATGAGTTGCTGTTGTATGAAAACTAGCTGGGGAAACTCCCTTCCCCTGATGATCAAATATTTATCAGAACATTGTCGACAAGCTCAAAGCCTGAAACCCCCATAGTTGTGTAATTAGGATATTCAGCAACAGACAAACGCCTGATTTCCTCCTCCCCATCATATAAACCACC
Source organism: Enterobacter sp. WCHEn045836 (assembly GCF_003965585.1). NCBI lineage: Bacteria > Pseudomonadati > Pseudomonadota > Gammaproteobacteria > Enterobacterales > Enterobacteriaceae > Enterobacter > Enterobacter sp. WCHEn045836. Next base: position 9,979 of record NZ_RXPT01000025.1, on the reverse strand, counting down.
AGCATAATTAAATATTTTTAATTGTTTTTTTTCTTCTGTGAGATTAGTATGACCAATAATTTTCCAAATGCCTTTGCTAATATTTTGGTTGCCAGTGAAAATAACCTTCATCACTATGCCAAATTTTTCAAAAGATAGAGATGTTAGTGAACTTTTCTCTTCAAACTCCTCCGTATCCTGTATTGATAAAATGCAGAAACCTATTGCTTGCTTAAACTTTTGCTTTGGAGCAAAAACAACCTGGCAAAGCGCATACTTCCCATTACTCATTGGAATGACAAAGATGTCACCCTCTTTATATTTTACTTTCATAAGCCATTCCCTTTCCGAATTGATAACGCATCTTTCAATACTTCCCCACCCCAATCACTACCATAACCTGCAATATCATATTTGCTTCGTGTGGTAAGCAGCCCCTGCGTGCTGCTTGTTTCACGGTGGAGTTAGTCGCGGGTATAAGGACAGCTTATTGAGGGTAAGATTCAGCAAGGAGCGTAAGAGGCAGCCAGAATGTGTACTGAAGGTAAAGATTACATCGTTAATGATGGCGATGTGATGAACTTCTTGTTTTACGTTTGATTTGTTTTGAATGAAAAAATCCACGCCAGGGCGTGGATGTAACTCAGAGATAAACTCCTTCTTCTAATGAGTTTTCAGTAAACGTTGCTTTTGTAAAGGAAATTATAACATCTGAACCTTGCTTTTTATATTTAACTTCGTAACTACCAGGTTCTAAAGTTATAAACTCACCTGATATAACATCTGAATCATCAGGCTCAAGATCTCCGCCCGTGACATCCTCTCCAGCCCCAACGAAAACCTTTCCAGAAGGTGCTTTTAAAAATAGCGACCCGGTATATTCATCAACATCATGCTTAATAAGTATTTTATAGACACCATCATCTCCAAGATTGAGAAATAATACATTCCCTTTATTTATTTCTTCAACTTCATCTTCTGGAAGACTCCACCAATCTGCATCATCATTAATTCTATGTTTTAATGATATCAAATCATAAATAACTAATGCTGCAGTATTTGTTTGTATGTTTAAAATTTTTGTCATTGCATAATAAAAGAAAGTGTTAATTTAATAATGGGCACAATGAAAATCACCATCCGATGCCCAGATTGTCTAAGAGCATTATATAATAGGCGAATTATCACTAGCTGCAACAAAATAAAAACGCCATCACTCACATCCAAAAAACTAAAGGGCCAGAAAATAGCTCCAATCTTGGTAAATATATTAACTAACCCTGCTTTCTGTAAATATTATAAGGCCTTGCTTGATCTTGGGATTATTTTATTTTTTAATAACCCCTAGTATGAAACAATCAAATCTCCGGCACGACCATTTTTAGTGTCAAATGAAAATCGATAGTCGCAATTATTTATATTCACAAAGAAGAACAGTTCATCAAAAACATAATATACATCTGTAAAGATAGCGTTTTTATTTTTTTCCCTTATCATCGCGCTCACATTCCAATTCACCTCATTAAAAGAAGTTATGATTAACGCCTGATTTTCTTTTTTATCAAAGGGCGACTTTATTAGAGCAATTTTATCATTACTCTTTAAAAGCAACGGGATTATTTTATTTTCATTTTTAATTCTATAAGCAACACCGTTGCATTCCCACTCAACTCCATAAGGAAGTAATTCATAAACACTCAACCCTTTAGGGTTCATTATAGCATCATAACCGTCAAGATTAGTTAATAGTTTAAAATTATAAATAGAATCCATATTATTTACCACATGTTCTTGATGAGATTTTTCTGGGTGGGCCGACTGGCACAAGTTTAGCTCGATCCAAATAGTTAAGGATTTGAATTTGAGATCCCCCTCCTGGATATATTTTTCCTCCAGAAGTCTGCGGCCCAACCGGGCCGACCTGAATTTGCACGCCCTCAGGTATATGGAATCTTTGGACATGAGATATATCTGATTTAAACTCAGGTATAACAGCTAATTTCATTCTGACATAGTCGACATCTGGGATGTGATCAACGGTAGCCCATCCTCCAGGTTGAGTTTGGCCTGGAGACATTGCCATTTCAACAGTAATTCCACCTTTAGGAACTGGCATAGAGTGTAAAATAGCATCGCTTCCCCATGGATCAAGGGAGGTGGGAGCAGGTAATGCTAAGTTACTTAAACCAAATGGATCCACCCACCCCAGCGCATTCGGTGCATACTGGTAAAGATTTATCCCTCCCGCCAACCCTATCGGGTCCTGCTGCGTAAACCGCCCGCAGTCCGGGTCGTAATACCGGAACAGATTGTAGTGCAGCCCTGTCTCACGATCCAGGTATTGCCCCTGCATCCGCAGGTTCTGGGAATATCCTGATAGCTGCGTCTCGCTTTCCCGTAGCAGCTTGCCCCAGGCGCTGTTAACGCCTTCCCAGCGCACCTGCCCTTCAATATCCGTCATCCGTTCCGGCGTGCCGTTCGGCTGGCAGTGGAACCAGAAAATCTCCGGAGCATCAACGCCGTCAATACGTGCCAGCGGATCATAGCTGTCCTGATTGCTGTAGACATAGGTCAGCGGTACATCTCCGTGCAGCTCCTGCAGCAGGCGGAACCCTTCCCAGACAAACCGGGTGGTGACGGGCTTACCGGTTGGCTGTCCGCCCAGCATCTGCTGGCGCGTTTTGCTGATGCGTCGCCCGAGCGGATCGTAGCGGAAGCTGACCTGCGTCTGTGGCCTGTTGCGATCCCGCGGCTGGCTGATCACTTCCGTCAGGCGGTGTTCACCGTCGTACCGGTAGTGCCAGCGGGTCTGGCCGTTATCCTTCTCCACGGTGCGGCCGTGGATGTCATAACGCCAGCGAATGCCATTCAGCTGCGTCAGGCGGTTGTGCGTGACCTTCTCAGCAGAGCCGTCGAGCGGGTTACCGGCCGCATCCCAGCGCCACTGCTCCTGCCCGGGCAGCGTGCCGTCCTGAACCAGCAGGCGCCCGGCGCTGTCGTACTGCCAGCGGTACCAGCTGAACGGGTTATCGTCCCGTTCTTCCCGCACCAGATTATTGCGGTAGTCATAATCCCAGCGGCGGGTCCAGCGGCGTGGTGACGGGCGCTGTGCGTTGCCGGTGAAGACATCCCGGCGATGAAGGCGACCTAAACGGTCGTATTCGCTGCGGGTGGTGAGCAGGCCCTGCGTGCGGCTGGTCTCCCGGTGGAGTTCGTCGCGGGTAAAGTCGGATACCGACAGCTTATCAAGGGCAATGCTGAGCAGATGCCCGCTGCCGTAGTAGAACTGTTTGAGTTCGCGGCCATCCGGCAGCGTAACGGAGGTGCGGTTGCCAAGGGCATCATACTGCCACGCCAGCTCACCGTGCTCGCCCGCTTCGCGGGTCACGCGACCAAGTGCGTCATACTCAAAGGAAAGCTCCTGCTCGGCCTCGGTACTCCACGCGTCGGCTGAAAGCGCCGGGTGCAGCCCAATCCGGGTCAGCAGCCCTGACGGGGTATAGTGGTAGCGGGTCTGCCCTTCCGGCGTAGTGCGGGCGACCAGTTGCCCGCTCGCGCTCCAGGCAAAGGCGTGGGTGATGGCCTCCGGATGACCGGCAGCAAAGGTGCGCGCTATCGTGCGCCCACAGGCGTCGTAGCGATACTGCGAGGCCACACCATCAAGCCCCACCTCCTCCAGCAAGTGCGAGTCAGGCCCCCAGCGGAACTGATACGCTTCGCCGTTTTCATTTTCAAGGGCAATCAGACGCCCTCTGCTGTCCCAGCGGCGACGAACTTCCTCACCCTGCGTATTACGCGTGGCGGTTAAGCGTCCGGCCTCATCGTATCTGAACTCACTTTCTTTACCGTCAGCGCCAGCATGCTTCACTGGCAGGCCACGTTTGTTCCATGTAAGCGACTCTGTCCAGCCTTCCGGGCGATCGAGCTGCACCGGCCGCCCGGCAGCGTCGTAGCGATAACGCGTCTCTTCGCCGTCGGCGCCCGTCTCGATCATCAACCAGCCCAGCGGATGATAGTGATAGCGGGTGGTGCGGCCAGAGCAGTCTGTCGCACGCACCACTTGTCCCGCTTCGTTGTACTCCTGATGGCGGCTGTTTCCGGCGGCATCCACCTCTTCAACGACCAGACCAAACTCGTCCCGGCGCAGCAGCGTGGTCTGCCCCATTGGGTCCACCACGCGCTTCAGGCCGTGATGTTCGTCGTACCAGAACCGGGTAGCGCTGCCGTCGGCTTCAATGATGGCCGTCGGTAGCCCGCGGTGTTCAAGCCAGGTCGTGGTGCGGGCATTGCCGTCAGGGTCGATCTCCTGCACCCGGTTGCCCATCTCGTCGTAAACGAAGGTGACGGCGTTCCCGAGCGGATCGATGCGTTGCGTGAGGAGCTCGTTGTCATCCCACGCGTAGCGCCAGTTCTCGCCGCGCTCGTCAACGTAGCGGACGATCAGATTTTGCGCGTTCCAGTAGTGCTGACGTTTCTGACCATCGTAGTGTTCGACGGTGGTCAACCCGGCGTCCAGATCGTAGGTGAAACGACAGCCATCCCCGGTGCTGGTGCGGTTTTCAACCACGCGCCAGTGGTCTAATTTTTTCCAGCGGTATTCACTTTCCAGCCCGCCCGGCAGACGATGCCAGACCATCAGACCATGGTCGTTATAACGGTATTCGCGGGTGACGACGCCAGAGGCATCCGTCGCGCTCGCCAGCTGGCCACGCGCATCGTAACCCCATTGCATCAGCGGCCAGCTACGGCTGCCGTCAAAATGGCTGGCAGCGGTTACGCGCTGCGGGAACCGTTCGTCCTCATAGCGCAGGGTGACGTCTATTGCCCGCGGCTCATCGTGCAGACCGACCAGCCTGCCGTGCTCATCCCACTCCGTCAGCAGTGCGTTGCCGTATTCGTCGCTAAGGGAGGCCAGACGCAGAACGGATGGATTCACGCGTGTCGGTTTATACAGGCGCCACACCGCGCCGTCATCGTCGGCAATCGCCACATCACCGCTCTCGTTGCGGCGGATGATGATACCCTCGCTGATGCTGTAGAACGCGCGGTCGACGGGTGGCAGTTCAAAGCTCAGCTCACGCCCGGTTTCGTCGAACCAGGTGGCATTGCTCTCTTCAAGCGTCAGATAACTGTCAAAGGTTGTTGCCCAGCCCAGGCCAAACAACCCTTCGCGGGAGGTCAGGCTGTTATAGCTGCGCTGCCAGCGAAGCGGAAAACGCCCGGGCAGCGAGAAATCGAGCTCATCATCGTCATTCAGCACCTTCACGCCGGTGGCGGCATGAACCGGGTGCGAGGAGCCAAATACGGCATTGACGGCCATATCGGCCAGCATCCCGCCACCCGCGGCCGCCAGCGCGCAGGGCATGTTCTTCAAAATCTTGCCCGGACGGCCGCGCAGCAGGGAGAGCGCAATCATCCCCAGTGCCAGCCCCGGCGTTTTGCCGCTCTTGATATCGCGAACCGTCAGCGTCTCGCCGCCGATGATCACATTCGGGGAAACGTCGTCGGAAACGGTCCCTTCGCAGGTGGTGCGATCTTTGGCACGTACTGCCGGTTGTCCATTGATAAAGACGCTTTTAGAGCCTTCCGCCAGATACTGCGGTCCGGAGTGTTTTTCACACGCGACCTTATCCTCTTCCAGCGGCGATGTACCCGCCGCAGCGGAGGCCACGCTCGGCTGCCACATTTCACTGCCGAACTGTCCGGCAGCGGAGAGCAACATGCCCGCGTAATCGGCAAAACTACCCGGTGACTGTGGCTCCGGGGGTGGAGTATCTGCGGGGGTCAGCGTTCCGGCCGCGCGTGCAGCGGGAAGGCTGTTGGTGAGCACATTGCTGGAGCCGGTGGTGATTTTACCTGCGGGTGACGGCGGGAACAGCGCATCCCCCAGCCCCTCCGCGATATTACTGATATCGTCAGTAACACCCGCCAGGTTAGCCAGTACGCCACCGACGATCCCGCTTAACAGGCAGCTGGAGCCAATCGCCGCCACGCCCGCAGCGGCTGCCCCCGCCCCCAGCAGAGGTGCGGCGGCAGTTGCTGCCAGCCCTACCGCCGCGCCGATCACCGCATAGGCGGCACCTTCCGCCACAATGCTGGTGATATCCGCGAAAATGCTGGAGTGAATAATCTCGTCACCCTTGCGGGCCGCGTTGTTATCGCTCATGCCTTACACATTCCGGTTGTCGTTAAGCGTCAAACTTTGCTTAAGCGCGCTCCAGCGCGCCTCGTCTTCTTCATTGAATGTTCTGAGTGCCGAGAGGGTAAAAATCATCAGGACCGGTTTACACGGGGTCTGCACAGCCAGCTGTTTTTGCCACAAGCGCTGGCCGTTACGGTCAAACGAGGTTTCAACTTCCAGACCGTTGATTTTGCCGTCAGGACCGGCTTTTACGCGCTGAAATTCACTCTGGACGATCTCACCCATCTGTGGGCGCAGCAGCTCCCACTGGCGGTGAAACTCTTTCTCATGATCGCTGCCATCCGGGATAACCCCGCGACTGACAACCACGGACAGCCCGCTTTCGTCATCGCGAATGATGTTCATCGTGTTATCCTGCCAGGCAGCAGGAAAAAGGGAAAACGAACCTTCCTGGAGGGTGTATTTCATAGGTGGACTCGGAATGATTAATATTGAAAGAAATAAAGTGACCGGTTTGATTTGGCCTTTTGACCGGCTGTTTCGTTATTCAAGCCAGTGGCCCGACTGCTCAACTAAAATATGGCTGCCTTTGCTGACAACCAGTTTCAGTGGTGCATAGGTCACGGTATAGGTAACGTCCCCATTCTTATAGGTTGAGCCGGTTATTTTACCTGTGGGATCCTGAAGCGTTTTCCCCTTTAAGGAGATCGTACTGTTATCACTTTTGCGAACGCCAAGATAATACATCTGGCCACACTCACTCTCGAAACGCCCGCAGTTATTTACCAGAGAAAGAGTGAACTTATCGGTATCCAGCTTTCTGGTTTCAACGTGATGAACGGGAGCCGCTTTATTTAACGTATAACGCAGCGGAGCATAATAACGGCCTTTTTGAGGAGGCGTGACTAAACGCCACGCCATTTTGCTTCCGTTAATTTCCAGAACTGCTCGTCCATCCACACCGCCAAACGAAGAGTCGAACTTAACGTTCGCACGATTGCCCGTGATAGCACCGCTTAGATTGTGTTCATCCTCTGCGGGACAATCGATGCGGTTTCCTCTCTGAGAGATATAGCAATATGACCCGGAGATACGGTCGCCTGATTCCGTTAAACGCAGGGTTAGCGTCGAATCAGTGCCGAACGTGCCTGCCCACACCCCGTCAAACGTTAATTTTGCCTGGCTGTTCGTTGCAAAATGCATCGCTTTGAATCTGGCAGCCCATTGCTGAATATCAGCATTCACCACCTGACTATGATCAGATGACTGATAATGAATAACGTCTGACTCAGGAACGACCCAGGCCGTATAGATTGTGCCGTCAGGTTCGATGACCAAAGCTGACGCATTCTCCAGATAAAGATCGTTAAGCCAGCCTTCAACAAACAGGCCTCCGCCTGAGGTTGAATGGGGTTCGCCAAAGACATCAAAATTGCTAATAAACGTCTCGTAATCGCGGCCCAGCGTCTTCCTGAGTATCTCATTCACTTCGCTGTCGTTTACGATGTGGCCTACGGTATCGAGCCTATTGTATTGCGATAGCTCAAGCGCGGCTGAAGTTTCAACTGAGCCCAGTAATAGCACGGTGAACAATGCGCATGCCAAATTTTTCCTGATCATAAATTACTCTTGGGCGCCATTATCGTAATTCATTGTTATTGTCACAATCTTGCTGTCTTTAATCCTGAACGAGAGAAGCTTGTTACCCAATTGATAAAAACACCATTGTTCCCCGGCATCATTTTCCATCTGACCCTTGCCATATGCATTACTGAGTTCCCTGGCTGTTGACCCTACATGAATACCGCGCGGTGTTTTGCCCTCCCCGGCGGTAAGGATAATTTGCGATACGATATAATCGTCAACATTGCGTTCGACCTTATCCCACCAGAGATTGGAAACATAAATGTCAAACCCCGCCTTTTGATGCTGGTAGAATCTATAGTGGGTTCCGTCAAAAGGAACCTCACCGACAAAATAACCTTCTATCGGCACCTCGATTTTACGCGCAACGTCATCTGTCCATCTTTCGCCCAATGTGACAGTCTCATCTTCCATCTGCACAGTAAAATCCTGGTTTACTAAAACCGGCGGCATATCATGTGCATACACCACATAGCAGTTCAGAGAGGAAAATATCGCGGTAAAACGGAGAAATGTTAAAATGTGATTTTTCACGTTAATCATTGCCTGCGCTAATGACAACCGAGTCCAGACAATCAGGTTTATTTACGGAGAAACTGAAACTAACCTTTTGTCCATTCATATCTTCTGGCGCGGTATAGCTGGTCACTTCATTCCCGGAGCGGCCCCGGGGGTAATCCGTTAACACCAGCTCCGGATAATGCGTTTTAACGGCAACGAGTGTGATGCACTGACCTGACGGGGAAAAACTCAGTAACGGTGCCATGCCGTCGCGCTCTTTGCTTACCCGTAAATCAATCCCGGTAATGCGCATATCGTCCGCCAGCCTGACATCATCGGCATGATAGAAGTGAATGTATTCATTATCTTTCATCAGCGTAAACTGCAACGGCAGATGATTGACACTGGTGTTGGATAGCGTTCTAAGTGAAGCACTCATCTCTGCAATGAACATCCAGAAATCTTTTTTCGTTGCGTGTCCTTATGGCATGCCCATCGCTAATAACGCGACAAGCACTGCTCCAGCCTTAATCACCCTTGGTAGTGAATTTCGCCTGAACCGCCGCATCAATGTCTCCTTTGTGCCCCGCGCCCGGCGCCGTTGTGCCTGGTTTAGCGCCTGACGTATTGAGATGCAGCTTACCGCCCGTGGTGATATGACCATCCCCTTCAACGTAGAAGTTAAACTCTTTACCGATCAGGCTAATTTTGCCGTTAGCGTTAAGTTCAATCGCACTTTCACCAGACACCAGCCGCAGTTTGGTGCCGGAGGCAAGGACATACTGCTCCACCGCCGCATCCAGTTTTCCTTTGCCGGTCAGGATCTCGGTTCCGCCTTTTACCGCCTGGATCTGATTCGCTTCCACGCGATGCAGTTCGTTTTTCTTTACGTAATGGCTACGCTCGCCGCCGACGCTGTGCGTTTCGTCATTCTTGATGCTGGTATCCATATTTCGCTCGGCCTGGATCCACACCTGCTCCGCACCCGCCTTGTCCTCAAACCGCAGGGCGTTGGCGTTATCCACGGAACCGTCTTTCGTGCGGCTCATAAAGCCCATCTGCGTCGCCGCTGCCGGCAGCGCCCACGGTGGCATGCTGGCATCGTTGTACACGCGCCCGGTAATAATCGGACGGTCCGGGTCACCGTTGATAAAGTCCACCACCACCTCATCGCCCACGCGCGGGATCTGCACCCCGCCGTAGCCCTGGCCCGCCCATGCGCTCGACACACGCACCCAGCAGGAGCTGGTGTCGTCCCCTTTTGCCAGACGGTCCCAGTGGAATTTCACCTTCACGCGGCCATATTTGTCCGTCCAGATGCTCTCTCCCTGCGGCCCGACAACCTTCGCCGTCTGCGGGCCGTAGGTGCGCGGCCATGCCGTGCTCTGCGCCGGACGGAACGACACCGACGCCGGGATAACCGTGAAATCGATGCGGTGGATGGTTTCACCTTCGCCGCTGGCATAGCGGTTCTCTTCCAGATGATACCCGGCCGCCGTCACCAGATAGTCACCGTTATCGCTGAAGAACGGTGCGTTGGTCAGGGTGAAGGTGTGACCCGGCGCAATACCCGCTGCCGTGGCGGTGGCCTGAATCTGCTGATGTTCCACCTGCCAGCGCTCCTGGCGAATGCGGGCGTAGAACTCCGCATGCCCGGTCTCCACAAAGCGCCCAGGCCAGTCGTACACGTCGATGCTACCCGGTTTCGGTGAC
>NZ_RXPT01000024.1:0-71313 GCF_003965585.1 Enterobacter sp. WCHEn045836 | reverse complement strand
ATTTGTTTTCCCCTCACTCTCACCCTCTCCCTGCGGGTGACTGCATCCGACAGCACAGTTTCTCCCCATGATTAAACAAATTCACATTTCCCTCTACGAAATTTCTTAATTCCCCATTTTTTATATATTTATATATGTGGTAAAAGCATCATAAATTTCAGATTATTCATGCCACTCTGCGAGATATAAGACCCTGTTTTTTGAGTTTTACGAGTTAATAATGCGTATCTATCCCACATTAAATGTATTGCTTTGTGATGAAATTGTGATTTGGTAGCATTTGAATTAGTTCGAAGAAACGATGGTAATTAATATTAGGCGAGTTTCATTATTTGCATATCGTTTTAAGAACTAAACCAAGAGTTAATTTCACTCGTGTATATCATTTTTGTAGCGTGACGACTCTTTATTTCTCAGGATATTGGTAAAAACAGGATATTTTATGAAACTGAATAAAGTTGCTATGGCTGTTGCTTTGACCGCAGCTCTGAGTTCAATGTCTGCATTCGCTGATACGACGAATGGCCAGATTGAATTCCAGGGTGAACTGGTGAATACCGCATGTGGTCTGGCGCCAGGCTCAAGCCCGGTAAGCGTTGATTTTGGCCAAATTCCAGTTTCTGCACTGGCTAATGGTGCGCGCGCCGGAAATGTACATCAGAACATTGAACTGCAGCACTGTGACACCACCGTTGCACAAACAGCTGAGGTAACGTACTCCCCAACCAGCGTAAACCCAACGGATACGTCTCTGGCTGCCTTCACTTCTGGTACTGCGTCGGGCGCTGGTATTGGCCTGCGTGACAGTGCCAGCCAGGACGTCGTCTGGGGTAACGCAACCACGCCTGTTCAGTTGGTTGATGGCACCAACACCATTCCGTTCGTGGCATATGTGAAAGCAGAAAGCGCAAGCGCGACCGTAACGGCAGGTTCCTTCCAGTCAACGGTTAACTTCGAGATTGCTTATCAGTAATCCGCAGAGCATCGTCAGTGCGGGAATTATCCCGCACTGTTAACGAACGAAAATAAAATGGACATTTAATGCCGCTTTATTTCACTGTCATCGCGATGGAACGATTTACGCGAAAGTCATGACGGCATTTCTCCATATTTTAATTTTAGGCATTAACAAAATAATTATAACGCAGTGGAACGCTGGGCGCTTTTAATGGATTTGTTCAGGACGGGGATCATGTCAGTAAAATTAAAAACGAATCTTACAATTATTGCTCTCCTGGTGATGAATTGCTGCTATGCAGCAATGGCGCGCGGAGAAGAGCGCGTTGAGTTTAATACTGATGTTCTGGATGCTTCAGATCGTACCCGTATTGATCTGTCACGTTTTGCGACAGATAACTATGTCACACCTGGTGATTATCTGCTGGATATCCGTGTTAACGGCCAGTCGGTAGGCCAGGAGAAAATCCGTTATGTGGAATCGCCTGAAGGCAATCGTACGCTGCCGTGTATCAGCGGTGACCTGCTGGACAAACTGGCGCTGAAAGAAGGCGCACGTTCACAGATCGCTCAAATCTATGAAAACTGCTATTCCCTGCAGCGTTTGTCGGGCGCGAAATTAAGCAACTATGCCGGCGTGCTTGATATCACCGTGCCGCAGGCATGGATGAAGTACAACGATCCTGACTGGACGCCGCCTGAACGTTGGGATGAAGGTATTGCCGGCCTGATTTTTGACTACAGCATTAACGGGCAGCTGACTCGTCAATTCAGCGACAATAAAAACTACAGCGCGATATCAGGTTACGGTCAGGCGGGAGCTAACATCGGCGGCTGGCGCATACGCGGTGAATATCAGACCAGCTACTACAGCCAGCACCATCAATCCAGTTTTGACTGGAACCAGATCTACGCCTACCGGCCGTTGCCGATGATGGCGGCAAAACTGACGCTGGGGGAGATTTACCTGAACTCGCAGGTTTTCGATACGCTGCGATTTACCGGGATTAACCTCGCCAGCGATGAGCGGATGCTGCCGCCTGCGCTGCAGGGCTATGCGCCTGAAATCCACGGTATTGCTCGCTCGAATGCCAAAGTGACCGTCAGTCAGAGCGGGCGCGTCATCTATGAAACTACCGTCCCCGCCGGACCGTTCAATATTCAGGATTTGCGCAGTTCAGTGCGCGGTACGCTCGATGTACGCGTTGAGGAGCAGGATGGCTCGGTATCGCTGTTCCAGGTGAATACCGCCAGCATTCCGTATCTCACGCGTCCGGGCTATGTTCGTTACAACCTCTCTGGTGGCACGCCGTCCCGCTATAACCACTCGCTAAAGGGACCGACGTTCCTGTCTGGCGATTTCTCCTGGGGGATCAGCAACGCGTGGTCGCTGTACGGTGGCCTGCAGTCATCGGGTGAAGCCTACACTGCAGCATCTGTGGGTATAGGTCGTGATCTGAACGCGTTAGGGGCGATCTCTCTGGACGCCACAGAGTCGTGGAGCCGTGAGCCTGACGGCAAACGCCTGAAAGGTACCTCATATAAGTTGAGCTACGCGAAAACCTTCGACGAATACAACAGCTCAATTACGTTCGCGGGGTACCGCTTCTCACAGGAAGACTTCCGCACGATGACGCAATACCTTGATGAGCGTTATCAGGGTTATGACCATGTCGGACGCGAGAAACAGCTCTACACCATTACCGGGAGTAAAACCTTCTGGGCCGGTGAGGCGGGTAAAGCGACGACCGTCTTTCTTACCTGGACCCACCAAAACTACTGGAATCAGCGCAGCCAGGATCGATACGGCATGTCCGTGGGGCGAGCCTTCCGCATTGGCGATATCAACGGCATCAACGCCAATCTTTCTGCTTACCGTACTGATTATAAAGGGCGTAAGGACGACTCAATCTCCCTCTCGCTGTCTGTGCCGATTGGGGATAACACATGGGCGGGTCTGGACGTCCAGACCAACAACGGTAAAACCAGTCCAATGGCGTCATACACCGACAACAGCGACTTCAACAATCTGTGGCGCGTTCGCGCGGGTGCCAGTCAGAACAGTAACGCCAGCGTTGACGGCTATTACCTGCACCGTTCGCAGTGGGCGGAGATTAATACCAACGCAAGCTACCAGCAAAATGAGTTTATGGCGTTAAGCACCACTCTGCGCGGCGGCTTTACGGCGACCCGGCACGGTGCGGCGATGCATAACAGTGGCGCAACAATGAACACGGCGCGGGTCATGGTCGATACCAACGGCATTGGCGGCGTCCCACTCAATGGTGAAAAGTCCCGGACTAACCGCTTCGGTATTGCCGTTGTACCGGATGTAGTGAGTTACAACAGCTTTGATACCCGCGTAGACGTCGACGCCATGGATGGCGATATCGAACCGGCCAGAGCCATCAGTACCAGCACCCTGACTGAAGGGGCCATCGGCTATCAGGCTTTTGGGATGGCGAAAGGGATGAAAATGATGGGCACGTTGCGCCTCGTTGATAACAGCGTCCCTCCTTTTGGGGCAGAAATTTACAACGCCGATGGCGTAAGCGTCGCCATGGTGCTGGAGGACGGAAAGGCATGGCTTGCGGGCATAAACACTAATGAAACCCTGAATGTTATGTGGGGGGGCAAACAGCAGTGCAAAGTAACCGTCCCGCCTGGAGAGAACAACGGACGTTCGGACATGCTTCTGCCGTGCCGTTAATCCTTTAGTAAGCATTATCTCACTGTAATTAAAGGCTAAAAATGAGCAAGAACAGACATAGCAGATATCTTATGGCGGCGTGTGCGCTGAGCCTGGTGGCGGGCAACGCGCAGGCAGGCGTCTCCCTGGATCGGACGCGCATCATCATTACGGAGAAAGAGTCTTCGTCCAGCGCCAATTTGTCCAATACCAGCCCGGATATCCCCTTCCTGGCCCAGTCGTGGGTGGAGGATGAAAAGGGCAATAAGATCACCTCTCCGCTGATTGTACTCCCGCCGTTACAGCGAATTAATGGGGGGCAGAAAGGGATCGCGCGGGTCACTAAAACGGCTGGCATCGAAAAACTGCCGAAGGACAGAGAAAGTCTGTTCTACCTCAACGTCAGGGAAATTCCGCCAAAACCGGAAAAACCCAACACGCTGCAGCTGGCAATGCAATCACGCATCAAGTTGTTTTATCGCCCTGAAGCGGTGATCCCGAAGACAAAGGGGGAAGTTTGGCAGGATCGGGTGGTGTTCCAGAAAAGCGGCAGCGAAATGACCGTGCAGAATCCTACGCCTTACTACGTGACGATCCTCAGCCTGACCAAAGGAGACGGGGTGAAGATCACCCGTTTCCCGGGGATCATGGTTGCGCCTAAATCGAGCCAGACGTTTGCGGTAACGGACGCCGGTGTCAGTCAGTTTTCTATGAAGTTTGTGAATGACTATGGCGGGCATCCGGAGCTGAAATTCCGTTGTGATGGCAATACCTGTAAGGCGTTACCCCCTGCCCAGCAGGGTTAACAAGGAAGGAGCCTGACAATGCAACATCCTTATCCTTATGCCGCTCTTCTGGCGATGTGTGCGCTCGGATTTTCCGGGGCGGCGCGCTCTGTGGTGGACGGTGAAATTAAGGCGGTAAATGGCACCTATGAATACCTGATCAACATTAGCAATCATGATATTACCAGTAATCAGGTCGGTGCTGTCGTTATCGACGAATTTGATCTGGCAGGGATGTTTCAGGGCCGCGCGTACTGCGCGCAGCCGATGATAAGCCAGCCGGTCTATTACACGTCGCAGGCAACGTTAACCCAATCAGGAATGACGGCGGGTTACCTCAAGCTGAATGACTACATGGACGTCAAAATCGAGATCTACATCGGCGGTAATCTACAGCAGTACAAAACCGTACCCTTCGATAACGTCTCCAATAACGTCAATCAGAACTACTGCAACCCCCCCAGCACCATACTGGACAACCAGTTTGCCTCCGGTGCGAAGGGGAAAGTGACCTTTATGATCACCAAGCCCATTATCAACGGGGTCAACTTGCAGGGGTCAGAAATCGCAACACTTTATGGACGACTGGGGCCGGGTGCAATGGGCCAAACGCCACTGTCGCGCGTCACCATCGCTTCAGGCGTCATCACCGTACCGGATAAATGCATCGTGAATCAGGGAACGCCCATCGTCGTCGACTTCGGCAACATTCCGGGGACGGGCAGTCGGCTGGATGGCATCAATTACAGTCAAAACGTACCGATTCACGTCAAGTGCCAGGGCGGCAGTTTTTCCCAGGGAGAGCTGAATATCAAGCTGGGGATCCAGCAAGCTAATCCAGCATTCAGTGACGGTAAATACCTGAGTACGCAGGGAGCCGTCGACCGATCTGAACTGGGGATCGCGCTGCGTGATAGCAAGGGTAATCCTGTGGTGCCAAACACGTTCTATAACGTGCCGGGATTTTCCCACAACGAAGGTGACTGGAACCTGATCGCCGCGCCGGTGGCCAAAAACACTACCTCGGTTATTCCCGAAGGCGAGTTCCATGCGTCGGCGACGGTTGTGGCTGAATTCCAGTAAGGAGGGAATATGCATCGCATGATAATCATCCTCACCTGTTATCTCACGGTATTCGCTGCGGCACCCGCCTGGGCGCGGGGGGAGTTGATCGGTGGCGATCTTAGCTTTAAAGGCGTTGTAATGGCTTACCCGTGCAGTATTGCGCCAGAGTCGGGTCGGATCCTGGTGGATTTTGGTGAGGTATCAACAAAGTCATTGTATATAAACGGAAAAACGACACCGGTTCCGTTCGCGATTAAATTGCAGGACTGTAATCCGAACGTCTTTAACGCGGTGACGGTAACGTTCAGCGGCATCGCCAACGCCAATATGGCGGACCGGCTGGCCATCAACGCAACAGCGCCGGGTAATGCGGGCGGGGTAGGGATTGGATTGCTGGAGGAGGATGATACTCCCGTGCGCCTGAATGTCGCCACCCGTCCCACTCTCATCAACGACAACCTGTTACGGCTAAGCTTCCAGGCTTTTGTTGAAGCGGAACCCGATGCCGTGGCAAGCGGAACGTTAACTACCGGGCCATTTACCGCCACTGCACATTATACGTTGGATTATCAGTAGCGGCGTTAACCGGGAGCTGCGACATGAGATATCAGTTCTTTCTTTACGATAAAAATATTTTTTATTCGCAAGGAATTAAAATGGTTATTACCAGTTTACTCGCAGAACAAGCGGACGTTTTATATTCCTTAACGGATGATTACGATCAGCTCCTTGTTCAATTACAGCGTCAGGTTAATGACGAGGGTTGCATGTGGATCCTCTGTGATTTAGACAGCCTGCCGCGAGAGCGGCTTCACACGCTGCAATTAATGAAAGAGTTCTATCAGCAGGAAAATAAAAGCCTGATTATTCTCTTAAGCAAACATAATATGCCTCTTTTTTTTGCGCTGTATTCGCTTTTGCCCACCGCGCACTGGTTGCTCAAAACTGAAAATATGGAGAGCATCACGCCTTTTTTTCAGCATCTGTTGGATAAAACACGTCAGGGATGCTGCTTTAGCGCATCGCTGGTCAACTATACGAAAAAAAAACTTTATGACCGGAGCGTGGATCCCACGATTTCCGGGAGTGAATGGTGGTTGATGGAAGAGCTATTTAAGGGAAAATCCCTGTCGCAAATATCAGACGAAGTAAACGTCGACATTCGTCGCTTGAGCTATATCAAACGCCATTTAATGAAGAGGTTGAATATCAGAAGCAATATCGCTTTATTCTCCGCGTTTCGCGGCATTATGCCCTGAATCCGTGAGCCACATTTTCGGTAGAACGCATTACCGATTTAACAGTGCAATATATTGCACGCCATTAACCCGAAGTAAGGAGAACGGAAATGAAAAAACTGACCGCATTTGAAGCCGCGAGGATTGTGGGGGGAACCTGCAAGACGTGTGAAATCACGTATCAAAACGTCACCGTTGGTGGCGTCACCTCCTGTAAGCAGATCACCACCTGTACAGATAAGCATGGCTGTACGACCACAATGAGAGATGCTGATTCCAGCAAATGCGGTGGGATCCCTAACCGCTATTAACATCGACATTGCCTGGGGACTGAACGCCCTCAGGCTCTTATTTTCTACCGAGAGAATACGATAGTGACTACCTGTACGCGCAAAACCGCGATCGGTTATTCGATCTTTCTGATTATGATTTCCGTTTTGATTACGGTACTTTGTTACCATATTTTTGTTTTTAAAACTTTTACGAGAGATGATTCGCAGACGCAGGCATTTCGCGAGGTCAGCCCCGACATGCAGGCGAACAGTCCGATTAAAAATGAGCGCAGTATTATCGAAGTTATGTCTTATGGTTGCCATTATTGTGCGGCAAACGAAGAGAACCTCGCGGAATTTAGCCGTACTCTGCCGCCGGACAGCACATTTACCTCTATTCATATTGCTGGCGAGGATAATGGTCTTGCAGCCTATGCACCGCTTTTTGCGACGCTGGAAGTGATGGGGATAGAAAAGCAGATTCGCGACAGTGCGTATAACGCCATTATCACACGCAACGTCGATTTGACGGATGAAAAAAAACTGAACGGTTGGTTAGTCAAAAATAATATTGATGTCGTCAAGTTTAATACGTTCAGGCTAAGCAAGGCGGTAAAAGAACGTCTCAGCGAAATGGCGGCCATTACTGCTTATTATGATATCAACGCCACCCCGATGTTTATTATTAATAAACGCTATGTTGTTGCTCAGGATCGCGAGTTCCCGGCGTTTGCGCAGCGCATTCGGGAATTGCTCGAAGAGGATAAATAATCCCGTGGTCAGATTATTCATAATCTGGAGCGTGTTGAGTTTTAAAAACAGCACGGGAAAGATTGAAGACATTCAGCAAAGGCTTACTCAGTGCGGTGTTTTTTTTCTGAGGAAAATAGTGCGCGTCGTGCCTCTCCCTGTGACGCTGACCGTGGCGAAGGGACTGTGCGCAACGCGACTGTTCGGGCGTGCATTTCGCTTGCGTAACGCGGTGGCGAATGAAAACGTTCGTTGCCTGACCGGGCAAAAGGTCCGCCTGAACGTGGCCTGGCTGACAGTACGGCGACGCCTGCTGGAAGAGGCCGCCACCTGGGCGCAAAACCCGGCGCTGCTTCAGCAAATGCGTACTTGTGCAGCGGAACTCAATGCGGTGGTTACACCGCTGTACCAACAAAACGCACCCTACATACTGGCGCCGCTCCATACGGTGTCTGACGTACTCGCTGCCATTATTGGTGCCAGCGTCACGCCGGGGAAAGCTAGCGTGGTGGTCTCGTCCAGCGCGGAGCTTTACAGCGCCCCCGCCCGTGCATTAGGCGGCGTAGCACTTGACTACTGTTCAATCCACCAGGAAAACAAAACGCTTGCCAGCAACCTGATGGATCTCATCACCGATGTCGCCGCCGGGCAGCGGAACATGATTATTTTCCCCGATATCACGCCCGACTATACCTCGCAGGCTGAAGGGACGCTGGTGGCGAAACAGCCGTGTCGTTTATTTGGTCGCAGCGCCAGGTTGCACGGTGGTCTGGTACGTCTTTCCGGGGCGATAGCTGCGCAGGTCGTGTTTTATCACCTGAGCTATGACAACCGCCTGCGCATTCACATTCATCCGCCGGTGAGCAACCAGCATGTCGCCAGCGCGCTGCCCGACATCATTGAATCTACCCTGCGAGCGTCCCCGCAGGAGTGGCTCCTGTGGCACAGCCATTCTCTCTACTTTATTAATCACTCACGATAACAATGAAAAACACGATCCCGAATCTGATCTTTCAGGAAGAGACTAACGAGTGCGGACTGGCGTGCGTAGCAATGCTGGCACAAACGCAGGGACAGACGATCTCACTGGAAACGCTGCGCGACATTTTTCCAGCCTCCGACCACGGTACGTCGCTGGACACGCTGATGGCCATTCTGGCGCGGTTGGGCATTGCGACGGCCCCTGTGCTGTTTGAGCATCACGAACTCAGTGAACTCCCGCTGCCAGCCATTTTGCACTACGGCGCGAGCCACTATGTCCTGCTGGCCTGGCGTAAAGGCAACCACGTCTGCGTGATGAACCCGGCGATTGGCGAGCAGTGGCTGCCTTTTGCCGCGCTTAAGCAGGAGATCAGCGGCTATGCCCTGATAGTGGAGCCAGAGCAGAGGCTGGCTGCAGATCCCGCGCTGGCGCGACCGACAGCGGGACAGAGCATGCCTCGGGTGATGAGCATGCAGGAGACGGCGGATGTGCCGGGCATATATCGGCTGATGCTGCTGACCTTCATGGTGTCGTTAACGCTGTTTCTGATGCCCACGATGGTGAGTAGTGCCATCAATAAAGCTTTCTCCAGCGTTGAGAGCAGCGGCTTCCCGTACGGCTGGTTTATTCTGGCCTTTGTGGTCTCTTCGCTGATGGCGCTGGGGGTTCGGGCGATCGCCGAGCGCTACATTAAACGCTTTGTGCTGATCCACAGCGGTGTCGGCTTTTCTCGCCTGCTTCAAAAACCCCTCCGTTTTTTTGAAAAACGCGCGCCGGGGGAGATCTTCAGCCGCTTCACGGCCTGGCAGATGGGCCTGCTGCAGAAGATCGAACTGGATAATGGTTTGCGTTCCGATTGGGTGATCGGTGCGATCGCGCTGGCGATCATGTTCTGGATCGCGCCCATCCTGGCGGCGATCTCCGCCATCGGCGTGACGGTGATGGGGATCATCAGCGTCTGGGCCGTGATCCGCGATCGCTGGTTTACCCAGCAGTTACAGCTGAAAAGCGCTGCGCTGAATGATTTTTTCATGGAGACCCTTCAGGGCATATTGACCGTCAAAACCGCCGGGCTGGAAGGGCAGCGTCAGGCGCAGTTTGCCGCCTTAAGCTGCGAACTCTACACATGTCTACAGCGCCAGAAGGTCTATCAACAGGTGAAAGAAGGGCTCTATCAGCTATGCGGCAGCCTGGAGATGGTGGCGTTTATGCTGGTGGTACTGCCGATGGTCCACGGCAAGCAGATCTCGCTGGGCGATTTTTTTGCCTACAGCTTCCTGCGGCAAATCTTCACGTCCTACGTCACGCGGATCTTCTACGCCATCATCCAGAAAACGCAGCTGCACGTGATCGACACCCGCGCACATGCCCTCTTTGCTCCAGGAGGAGAACGCGCGCCCGCGTCGCTGACCGCGGTACCGGCAGCGGATACAACGCCTGCTTTGGCCTTTGAGGCGCTTGGCTACGGGTATGACCCCGCTGTGCCCGTCCTTTCATCCGTCTCATTCTCGCTGCCGGCGGGTGAGCAGATCGCGATAGTCGGGGAGTCGGGGGCCGGTAAAAGTACCTTACTTCGGCTGATCGCCGGGCTGTTTTCGCCTCAGGCAGGAGGATGTTATGCCGCCGGTCGCGCGCTGCCTGCCGCGCAGCTGGCGCAGTATGTCTGTTTGCAAAGCCAGGAGGACATTCTTTTTAACGCCTCGGTGCGTGAAAACATCACCTTATTCGACGCGCACTACCGCGAGCGTGACCGCGGACGGGTTGAGGCCCTGCTTGATGCTCTCATGCTGGGTGACGTGGTGCGTGCATTGCCGGGTGGGCTGGATGCTCTGATCCGCGAAAGCCACGCGGCGCTCTCTCTCGGCCAGCGTCAGCGCCTGTTGCTGGCCCGCGCGTTGTACAGCTCACGTCCGGTGTTATTGCTCGATGAGCCGACGGCCAATCTTGATGACGAAACCGCGGCAATCGTCATGGCAACGGTTCACGCCCACTGTCGCAGGGCCGGTAAGTCGTTGATTGTTGTCACGCATAGCGAGCAGGTTTTATCGGGCTTTCAGCAGGTTTACCACCTGGTCGACGGCAGGCTCAGCCTGCGGGAAGGGAGTGATGAAGCATAAATCTCGCTGGGTGATGCTGGGCTGTGGTCTGGCGTTTGCCGCCGCGATGGCGGGCGTCTGGGTGTCTATGGCCTCGCCCTCACCACATACGCGTTTACCCGTGGACACTATCGGCACCGGCGATATCGAAAAGGTGGTGCTGGTGACGGGGATCCTGAAGCCAGCGGTACAGGTTAACGTCGGTGCGCAGGTCAACGGACAGCTGCGTAAATTGTATGTTCGCCAGGGAGAGCGCGTGAAGAAAGGGCAACTGCTGGCAGAAATCGACCCGACGTTACAGGAATCGGAACTCAGGAATACAAAGGCGCAGCTTGCCAGCGCCCGAGCGCAAAAGCGCTCTGCGCAGGCAATGTTGCTGCGCTACCGTCAGGAGCTGGACCGACAGCGCCTGATGCAGCGCGACGGCTCGGGGGTGCGCAGTGAGTTTGAGCAGGCCAGATCGCAATACGCTGTGCAGGTGCAGCAGATAGCGGTGAGCGAGGCGCAGATTGCACAGGCTGAAATGGCGGTGAAAACGGCGCAGGCCAACCTCAGCTATACCCGCATTGTCGCGCCGGTCGACGGCGAGGTGCTGGGTATTGTGACCCGTGAAGGTCAGACCATCGTTTCTTCGCAAACGGCGCCGACCATCCTGGTGTTGGCGGATCTCGATACGATGCAGGTGCAAACGCGTATTTCAGAAGCGGACGTCCAAAAAATTCATCCCGGCCAGCCGCTCAGTTTTTATGTCATCGCTAATCCGAATAAACGCTACGCCAGTACCATGGGCTATGTGCAGCCTGCGCCGCAGGACGCGATGGAGGCGTCCGGTGAGAGAGGAATGGGCGGGAACGCGCAGGCGATGGCAGTCTACTACACCGGCACGTTCGAAGTGCCTAACGCCGGGCGTGAGCTCAAAACATCCATGACGGCACAGGTATTTATTCAGATCGCCAGGGCCAGCAATGTCCTGCGTGTTCCGGTTGCCGCACTGGGCCAGGCGCTGGATGCCGATCGTTACACCATCACCACCGTTAAAGATGGAAATACGCAGTCCCGCACGATCCGCATTGGCATTCAAGATCGGCAGTACGCCGAAGTGCTGGAAGGGCTGCAGGCGGGCGAACAGGTGGTGCTGGCGCAAGAGACGGAGCGAGGATAGCGGATGGAGCCGATTATCGTATTACGGCGGGTGTGCCGACGATTCCACGCGGGCACTCAAATGTTAGCGGTGCTGAGTGATATTTCACTGACCTTTCATCGCGGTGAAATGGTGGCGATTGTGGGGGCATCCGGCTCGGGTAAGTCCACGCTGATGAACATCATTGGCTGCCTGGACAAGCCCACGTCCGGAGAGGTCCTGATCAACGGTACGCCCGTGCATAACGCGGATAGCCTCTACCTTGCCGATCTGCGCAGCCGTTACCTGGGATTCATTTTTCAGCGCTATCACCTGATGCCGTATCTGACCGCAGAAGAAAACATTGCCATTCCCGCGCTGTACACCGCGATGTCGGAACAGGAGCGTACCGCCCGTGTGCAGAGGTTAGCTGTTCAGCTCGGGCTAGAAAACCGTCTCCAGCACCGTCCAGCGGAGCTGTCGGGTGGACAACAGCAGCGGGTGAGCATTTGTCGGGCATTGATCAACGGTGCACACATTATCCTGGCAGACGAACCTACCGGCGCGCTCGACAGTACCCGCGGTAAGGCTCTGATGGGCGTGCTGCATCAACTGCATGCGTCAGGGCACACGGTGATTATCGTTACCCATGACCGCGATATCGCCCGACAGGCGCAGCGCATTATTGAGATTAGCGACGGGCGAATCATCAGCGATGTACGGCACGCGGAGGTTCATCCCTCAACACTGCTGCCTGAGCAGGACAACGGCCGAGCGTCGCTGGCGAGCCGTTTTCGCGAGTCGGTTCATATGGCCTGGCGTGCACTGCTTGGGCACCGGATGCGCGCGTTTCTTTCCATGCTGGGGATCATCATTGGCATCGCGTCGGTGGTGTCGTCAATGGCCGTAGGGGAAGGCGCGCGGCGGGCGATCGTGGATGAGATAGGCAAGCTGGGAAATACGACGCTTGAGATCCGCCCGGGCACCGGATGGGGCAACGCGCGTCCGGACATGGCGCGCGCGCTGTCGATGGAAGACGTGCGCAGTTTGCAGGCGCTGCCGTGGGTGATGGGCGTCTCGCCGGTCGCCAGCAGCACTGCACTCGCGGTGCGCAAAGGTTTGGATTCCTCGATGATGCTGTCAGGGGTATCACAGGACTTTTTCACCCTGCAAGGGCTGCGCGTTGTTCAGGGTAATGGCTTCACGGCGCGCGATGTTGCGGAAGGTGAACCGGTTATGATCCTGGATGAAACCGGGCGAGATACGCTGTTCCCCGGTGGGGAAAATCCGCTCGGTGCACTTGTGCAGATTGCCGGTGCGCCGTGGCGCGTGATCGGCGTGGCCACTCGACCCGGGCCGAAAGTGGTGGGGGGCTTCATGGCGGCGTGGGTTCCGCATACTGCTTTGCAGCAGCGGCTGACGGGGCAAATACCGCTGGAGTCGCTGGTGCTGCGTTTTCAGCCGCCGCTGACATCACAGGAGGCCGCGCAGCGTGTGGAGCGCCACCTGCTGCGGGAACACGGACGAAAAGATTTCTTTATACAAACCGACGATCGGCTGGCGAATGCCATGCAAAAAACGTCGGACTCCATGTCGCTTCTGATTACAGCGATCGCGGCTATCTCGCTGCTGGTGGGCGGCGTGGGTGTGATGAATATCATGCTGGTGTCAGTGACGGAGCGGACGCATGAAATCGGCATTCGATTATCCGTGGGGGCCCGACCCGCAGACATCATGAACCAGTTTCTCATTGAGGCGGTGATGATCTGCGTGCTCGGTGGCCTGGTGGGGGTGTCAGGCGCCTGGCTGGCAGGGCATATTTTTGCCTTCGTGACGGACGCCTTTTCAATGGTATTTACCGTATTCCCGGTGCTGATGGCCTGCGGTTTTTCTGCTGCGATCGGCCTCACGTTTGGTTATTTCCCGGCGCGCAGCGCGGCTCGCCTTAACCCTACGGAGGCGCTGGCTCGCGAATGACTCGATACCTCTTTTTAGCCGTACTGCTACTCCTGGCGTGTTGCCGCGCGATGACCCGCAGCGACTACCAGCGCCCGCTGCTGTCATTGCCCACACAGTGGCCCACGATGGCGGAAAAGGGAACGGAAAACGGCTGGCGTTTTAGCGATCCCCGCCTGTCTCGGGTGATTGAACAGGTACTGGAAAGCAATAACGATCTTGCAGCGGCAGCCCTCACGCTGCAGCAAGCACGCGTTGCGGCAGGGCTCACCAGCACCAACATCTCCCCCGACGTCAGAGTGAGTGGAGCCGCCAGTAACAGTAAAAATGTGCGTCGGGGAGCACCTCCACAGGAGAACTACAGCGGCAGTGTTGCCATCGCCTGGGAGTTGGACCTGTGGGGAAAACTGGCGCGCACCCGGGAGCAAAGCGAATGGCAGGCCAGGGCAAGCGAGCAGGATTACCGTGCAACCGTTCTCTCAACGATGGGCCTCACCGCTCAGCTTTACTGGCGTATCGCCTTGTATAACCAGCAGATCCGCCATCAGCGTGACGGTCTGGCTGTCTCTGAACAGACCGTGCAACAGGTGTCCTCATGGTTTAACGCCGGAAAGGTGGGGAAACTTGATGTTCTGCAAGCACAGCAGGCGCTGCTGGCGCGGCAAAATCAGCTCAGAACGTTGGTTCAGCAGCGCCAGAACACACGCAGTGCGCTGGCACTGATGCTCAACAGGCCGGCGGAACAACATGCCGAAGAATTGCGCGAGCTGGACGTGCATCAGCAGGTGCCTGTGGCACAAAAAACGCCGCTACGGGTGATCGCTCAGCGGCCAGATATTCAGGCTGCTGAGTCGCGCCTGCGCGCCGCGCTTGCGGGTTACGACGCGGCTCGCCTGCAGTTCTACCCCACGCTTTCTCTTGATGCGTCTCTGAATGCCGGGAGCCAGGTTTTTAGCCAGTGGTTCCGCGATCCTATCCGTACGACAGGGGCCGCGCTGGCCTTGCCGTTTATCCAGTGGAACACCCGTCAGCTCACCGTCGCGCAGGCGGATTTAGCGATAAAACAGGCCGCGATCGCGTTTCGTTCTACCGCCTATACCGCACTCGCTGAAGTTGATGAGGCTATGGAATACCGGCTGAGTGCAGATGAGCAACGCAGCCGACTCCATCAGTCGCTGGCGCTTAGCCAGCGGCGATTATCCCTTACGGAAAGCCGTTATCGCGCAGGAGCGGTGGATTTCCAGACGCTGCTCAACGCGCAGGACGATCTGCTGAACACAGAGAACGCCCTCGCGCAAACCCAGTACGACTACCTTTACGCCACGCTGCAGCTCTGGCTGGCACAAGGGGGCGACACGCAAAACAGGATAATGAAAGATGAAGCTGAAAAATGGAGATAATCGGGTGGTTGTTACCGGCTATGGGGCCGTTACCCCCCTTGGCGTGACGGCTGGTGAGAGCTGGCAGGCGATCATGGACTATCGGCTGGGCTATCGCTACGTCGATTACACGGCGCGGAATATCAAAACCCATTTTCTCGGGCTGGTGGACAACGAACCCAGCCTGATTGGGGTTCCTGCCGCCGTCAGACGCCGTCTGCCGCGTTTTGCCCGACTCACGTTTGGCGCGGCGCGTCAGGCCATGGCGATGGCTTTTGGCGGCCAGCCACCGCAGGAGTTCTATAGCCCGCTAGACTGCGGCGCGATCATGGGGACCGGCTGGGGAGGGCTGGACGAAAGCTACGATGCGCAGAGCGATTTTTCGGCAACGGGCTTCGCCTCGCCGTTTAACTGTTTTTATTCGATGCCTAGCGTCACCACTGCCGCCTGTAGCCAGTTCTGGGGGCTCAACGGCTTCCAGAACACCGTGGTAGCGGCCTGTGCGACGGGAACCATCGCCATTGGCGAAGCCTACGAGGTGATCCGCACCGGCAGAGCGCAGATGATGCTGGCGGGGGCCGGGGAGTCGCTGACCAGTCCCTGCGCGATCTGGAATATCGACGTATTAGGGGCGTTAAGTAAAGAAACGCAGGATCCGCAGCGCGCCAGCTGTCCTTTCAGTGCCCACCGTAATGGGTTCGTGCTGTCGGAAGGGGCGGCGGTACTGTGTCTGGAGTCGCGCGAGGGGGCGCTTGCGCGCGGAGCGACCATTCTTGGCGAAATTACGGGTTACGCCAATTTCTCTGACGCCTGGGATTTTACCTCGCCCGCTGAAGACTGCCTTGCGCGCGTGCAAACTATCATCTCCGCGCTGCGGCAGGCCGGACTTGAACCCGAGCACCTGGACTATATTAACGCTCACGGTACCTCGACACCGCTCAATGACATCAACGAAACGCAATCGCTAAAAATGGCGCTGGGAGAGGCGGTCTGGACTGTTCCCATTTCCAGCACAAAGTCTTACTCCGGGCACTTAATTTCAGCCGCAGGCGCGTTCGAGAGCATCGTCTGCCTGCAGGCCATTGCCAGCGGCATTATCCCCGCGACGACCAATTTTCAGCATGCGGATGAGTGCTGTGATCTGGATTATGTCGTTGAAGGGCATCGTCACGCCACTATCCGCCGTACGCTCAACCTGAGCTTTGGGTTTGGTGGCGCAAACGCGGCGTTGATTCTGGAGAAACATTCATGATGACGCTGCGTTACAGCCAACAGGATGCGCGGCTATGGGCTGCATTTTCAGGGGATTACAACCCCGTGCATTTTGATAAAGCCTGGGTGAAATCGCAGGGTGGAAGCCGGCTCAGCGTGCACGGTATGCGCGCCCTGCTGGATGTCAAACGGTTCATCAGTCCGGAAGTTCGCCGCTCATCCTTTCTGAAGTGTACCGTGCGGTTGCGCAGGCCGCTGTGGCGGGATACCACTTATCTTCTGATGTGCGATCCCAACAAGCCTGTTTCAGCCTCCGTGTACGATCTTACCGCTCAAACGGTCTGCCTTTCATGTGCTATCGCGCCGGTTAACCTTTTTGCTGTGGCAGAAGCAGAAAGTCAGCGAGAACTCGGCGCATCAACCATTGCCGCGCTACATCAGACGTTTTTGCCCCTGCTTCCCCACGCACAGCAGTGGCATTTTCTTGATGCCCTGCTGTTTCGCCATCTTCTTCAGGATACCGCGCTGTTACATCAGAAAGACATCGCACCGCTGATACCGTCTGGCCATACGCTGGAGGCGTTGTTTACCCGCTATCCCGTTGTCCAGACCCATCAGGAGGTTGTTTTTGACAGCCATCTGCTCGCGCCCTGGCAGACGGTGCCTTTACCGGAACCGCTTGAGATAGAGACATTACCCGCCACGGTGGTTGGCGATCTTAGATATGGCGCAGTGGTGCGAATTGCTGCGCAAACCCGCTATCAACAACACTACATCAGCAGTGCCGTGACGCTGAAAGTTGGCCCGCTGACAAAAGGAAATGCAAATGAACTCGTATGAAATCATCTACAGCAAAATCAGCGAAATGATTGCTGATGCAAAAGATCTGCCGCTGGAGGCGCTGACACCAGACAGGACGCTGCCGCAGCTGGAACTTGACAGCCTCGACTATGTTGAACTGATGGTACTGGCGAAACGCGAGTTTAACGTGACGCTTACGGCCGAAATGTTTATGAAAAAGCCGCATATGACCCTTCGCGATTTGAGTCTGTACATCGACCAGGAAATGGCTGGCTGAGATGGCAAAGAGATGGATGTTGATCACCGGCGGCAGCAGAGGAATCGGACAGGCTTTGGTGAGCCACCTTCTGCCCGAGTGGAACATTGTGTTTACTGGCCGCAATGAGGCCGGAATTGGCCGTACGCTGGCGCAGGCGCAAGGTCTGCACACGGCAACCTGGGTAAAAGGTTACCGCTGCGATGGCCGCGATGAGGCGGATGTCCAACGGCTGGCGACGTCGCTACTTGACGAGTTTGGCGCACCAGCGGCCATTGTACACAACGCCGGAATGACCCGTGACGCACTGCATATTCATCAAACGGCACGCGACTGGCAGGATGTGCTGACGAACAACCTGGTTGCGCTCGTGAACTGGAACCGAACGCTTTTACCCGCCATGATGATGCAGGGGAGCGGAGCCGTAGTATTGATGTCGTCCGTAACGGCAATAAAGGGCAATAGCGGCCAAACGGCCTATGCAGCCAGTAAGGCCGCAATGATTGGCCTGACGCGTTCGCTGGCGCAGGAGATGGGACGCTTTGGCATTCGGGTTAACTGTCTGGCGCCGGGACTGATTGAAGGTGAAATGGTTGAGGCTATCCCTGAAGCCCGCCTGAAAGCCATACGGCAGAGCATTCCCTTACGCCGTCTGGGGCAAACGCAGGACGTTGCGCACGCTGTTGCCTTTCTGGCCGGAGAAGGAAGCCGCTATCTCACCGGGCAAACGCTGGTGCTGGACGGAGGGCTGTCAGCCTGAGTTAAGGCAGCCGCGAGAAGGGCGACTTCCCGCGGCTCATGACAGGGTCAGTTGATTAATTCGCTGTACCAGAGCGCGTCGTTCTTTGACCGACTCATGGAATATCTGTAATAAAATCGCACTGTGTTGCTGCACGATACCCGCCAGCGCGGGGGTGATTTCCGCCGTTTCACCTACCCGGGCCTTAAATTCGGATGATAGCGTGACCCCCTGAAGTAACGAGGCCAGCCAGATGCTGGCTTTGATAATCGTCACTTCCGGCGGATAAGCGGATTTTGCATCTACGGATTTCTGGAGCTGACACCACCCTGCTATGTCTCTTATTGCCTCAATAGGATAGAGCTCATCCCAAACTGCTTTTCCCTCATCGGCCTGTGCCGGTGTGGCGCACAGGGCCAGGTTCGGGAGATTATGCAATAGCCCTCCGATTTCAATCTTTAAACACTGCACGGGAGGAATACCCATTTCTCTGGCAAGGTATCCCGATATTCGCCCGACCACCAGAGAGTGTTGAACCCCATGTTGACTGAATCCATCTATAATAAACGCCAGCATACCGGCGATATCGCGAAAATTGTGTAATGAGAGGGTGTCGTTATGAATGCGGGGGATTTCTTTAATATAATCGTCAAACTCTGTTGATTGAATTCTTAGCCAAAAATGATCCCTGCTTGCGACCCTTTGGAAGGCATGGATATAGTCAGGTTGAAACAGGTCATTCTCACCGCTGACAATAATTTTTATAATTTCTTCTTGTGCGGTGATGACATCGCTGGCCCGGTAGTGAGAGATTAATACATCCAGACGATCGGCCAGATAGATGATATGGCTTTCTTTCGGGGTTTTAACGCCATTAACACACGCTCCCCAACCATTATTCCATTGGGTATGATGATATCGCACAATGGCATTCAACGGATTCAGTAAAGGTACACTGGCCAGCAATTCCGCCCCCACAGCAGCGTGGTTATTGAGTTCATTATCGTAATAGCTCATAGGCTGGAGGCGAGACTCTTCATTCAGTCCTCCAATATCATGAAGCAGGGCCGCCAGCAGGGTTTTCCGACATTGCGCTGGCGTAAACTGCGACTCTCGTGCCAGGAGCCAGGCAATATACGCCGTTCTGACATGATGCAAGTTAAGCCGAGGGTTGATCATGTCTATTATTTTTGAGATGCAAGCCAGTGATTCTATTAAGTTTATATTCATGATATTGAAAATTTAACTTACGCTGTGCTTCGTTAAAGAAAACCACACAAATTATTTTTGTTTGCAACCATACTGCGGAAATGTGTGGTTACCAAAGAGTAATGTATTATTATTGAATTGATTGAGGTAAATTATTTTGTCGTCTGGCCCTTTGCCAAATAATAAATTTATGGCGACAGTGTCATCAATATTATCTGTGTTGTCGCGCAGGGTACGAACGCTCGTGACTTGATATAAATGCGCGCTGGGGTTGAATTTTTTGTATTTTATCTTGAGCGTTCGCGAAATAATTTGGTTTTTATTGTCATGAGAGAGTAAACCATCGATATTCATGAGGATATGATCGTTCGCCATGTTGATAAAAATCAGCCCTTCAGCATGGACACTTTTTCCGTTAATGTTTTGTACGACAGAAAATTGCGATTCGCAGGAGAAAACAGTGGGGCTGGTAAATGAATACATCCCCCCCGCCAGGAAGAGAGCGAGGCAGAGCAACAGGAAAAAGACGCGCTTAGACATTGTTTTTTTCTCTGTAATAAAAACTTTCGCAGTTACCGTTATCACACTCAACGAGTAGCAATTGTATAATGTTACCTAAGGTTCCATTTATCTGCTTCTTGTAAAGGTACAGTTCTTTTGGCTGCGAACAGTCGAATGGTTGTGTTGTAAAATGAAAGCTATTTTTTACATCCCATAGTGACAGTGCGGGGGATGTAAAAATGATGCATTGGTCATCAACTATTTTATGTACGTTATTCCCTGAATCGACGGTGTGAGGCCTTATTACTAAAAGGATTGACACAATACCTAGCGCGATTATTCGGGCTATCCTTTCAAACACCGAAGGAGGAGGGGGGTTGCGCGTGGCTTCTGAGGCTTTTTCTTCCAGGAACGGGGTACGATACTCGCGGTCGTTATGGATGATGACATCATCTGCAATCTTAAAACCAATGCGGGGAACGGTAGTGATAATCTCTTTTTCCACACCCAGGTCGTTCAGATTTCTGCGTAACGTTGAGATATATTGATTGAGGTTACTATTTGATGCTCTGGCGCCGTACTGATCAAACACGGAATGAAAAATTTCACTTCTGGACAGGATATCGCCGCGGTGATTGAGTAATTCTGCTAATAGACGCGTCGATGTCTGAGATAATTCAACGCAATCCCCGGTAAGCACATTAAGGAGAGATGCATCCTCCGTATCAAAAGTGATAAATCCCTCAATATCGTACCTCATATCCCTCTCCTCCCTAAGCCCTACTTTTCTCTCACATACCGACTGTTTTTGATAAAACAGTATGAAAGCCAGATAAAAACCCTGTTTTTACTTTCATTTGAAGCTAATGTTGCTGGTTGAATCAAGGGATTTCATACTGCTAACTCCTTCAAAACTCAGGAGTCGACAATGAAACTCTCACTGTGTTCATACAACCCGGAGGCTGTACATCCAGGCTACAACGCACCTCACGACAATCTGCAGATGTTAGCGGCGGAAATGGGAATAAGTGGTCTGGCGATGATCAGAGGGCCGGAACAAATGTTGATTCTCAATTTACTTAAAGATCATAGCACGCAGGGACTGTCCACGAGGGAGCTTGCCAATCTTTGCGGTATTTCAATTTATAAAGTTAGACACTTACTTCTTCCGCTGGAAAAATATGGCCAGGTTATACGGGATAAAATGCAAAAGCATCATCAGTGGTTTTTGTCAAAGGATGCGACATAATTACATTTGCATTCTAACAAGGGGTATTTTTATTTGCAACAATGGCACGGAAGTCAAATAGATATATCTAAGACTTTTGAAAAATACTAATTATAATCTCGCGGGACCTTAAGAAAATTCCCAGTAAATGTATTAACGTTTCTGTATTAATACTTATGAATCCATGTTTTTTGATTCAAAATAATATTGTTGTATTGCAGCTGAATGCCCTGCTTTACGTTCGAGTGAATCATGCACCGAGGGGCCATGGAGAGTAGATGAGGAAGCGTGAATAGTTTGACGTTGAAAGTCATCTGAGGGGAATGCCCCCCGGTGTTTTGGCGCTGAAAAGCAAAAACCCAGCCATAGGCTGGGTTCTTTAAATAGTGGTGCCCGGACTCGGAATCGAACCAAGGACACGGGGATTTTCAATCCCTGAGTCAAAGTTAATAGTTTGTAAACAGGCGTATTTGCATACTGTAAAGAGTGTGCAAAATGAAAATACTTCCCGTTATTTCTCCCAAAGGTGGAGAAGGCAAATCCACGTTTGCTGCTTACCTTGCCGGTTTTCTTGCCGATGCCGGTCTGAACACCCTCCTTGTGGATGCAGACTATTCCCAGCCCACAGCCAGCAGTATCTTCGCGCTGGAGCATGAATCCCCTTTCGGTCTTTATGAATTGCTGATGCAGATGGTCAGTGACCATACGCAATGCATTTCGCAGACCGCCATAAAAAATCTCGATGTCATCTACTCTAACGACCCGGACGAACTGTTGCCGACCGCGATGCTCCACGCTGCAGATGGCCGTCTTCGCCTGCGTAACATACTTCAGCATCCTTTCTTTAACCGTTATGACGCCATTATTGTGGATTCTAAAGGCGCAACAGGCGTTATGACTGAGCTTTCCCTCCTGTCCTCTACCGGTAATGTGATGGGCGTTGTTAAACCCATCCTTCCGGATGTCCGTGAATTTATCCGCGGCTCCCTTCATATGCTTACCCGCCTGAAAACCTATGAAAATTACGGTATCCGCCTTCCTGATATTTCCATTCTCGTCAACTGTATCGAAAACACTCTGCTTGACCGTGAAGCAATGGACGGTCTTGCCGCCATCATTAACGAAAAACATTACGACGCCTCTGCACTGGGCAACCGTGACGTTTATCGTTTACTCAATACCCGTATTGAGGGGCTGGATATTTTCAAACTGGGGCACGTCAAGCAGCAGCCCGTGCATCGTCTGGAATACAAAACACGCCGCAAAGGTCCAGCCGCAGCCGTTACCATGCACGACCTTGCCTGTGAGCTGTTTCCTGAGTGGAAAGATCGATTTGACGATGTTCTCTCCAGGGAGGTTCGCGTATGAATCGGAATCAAATCTGGCGGGCTGTCGCTTATTCAATTAACACCTCTAAGTTTCAGGAAGAGGTTTTTGTTTTTGTCGATGCACCCGATCGGGAAAAAGCGAAAGAGCGGATTTACGAGCGGCTGGCAGAGGAATGGGGTATCAGTAAAGCAGGTCAGTGGGATGATAAGCCGGCACGTATCGAATTTCATAATCTCTGTGATGAGAAAGAATTACGCGATATAGCTCTTGGGACACAAGTACCGCCAGGTATGCCGTTGCTTGAGAGTGGCTGGGATGGAAGGAGGACAATTTATGATACAACACCCCTGATTCTGGTCGCTTCTCCGGGTCTCCGTGAAGTGCTGGACAGTGCCCTGCAGGAGGTGCGTCATGACTGAGATGATGATGCCCTGTTCCTATGAGGCTGAGCAGGCTGTATTAGGCGGCCTGATGCTTGATAACGACCGGTGGGATGAGGTGATACTGCAAATCTCCCCGGAAGATTTGTTTTCCCGGCCGCACCGTATGGTCTTCCGCGTCATGGCCGAGCTGGCCGGAGAAGGGCTACCGCTGGATCTCATCACTATTACGGAACGGCTGGAGAACAGAGGCGACCTTGAACAGTGTGGCGGCTTTGCTTATCTGGCTGAAATGAGTAAAAACACGCCGTCTGCAGCCAATATCCTGGCTTACGCCGGGGTGGTGGCGGAGAAAAGCCGCCTGCGGCAGCTGATGACTGTGGGTAACAGTCTTCTTTCCGATGTGCAGGCCCCGAAAGCCAGCTCGGCGGGCATTCTTGAGTCGGCCGAAGGTAAGTTGTTTAACATTGCCGAACAGGGAGCCATGCAGCTCAACAGTGAGACCGGTGTTAACGAGGTGCTGGATAAACTGCTGACGCAACTGGAAAGCATGTCCGCCAGTGACGGCCTCACCGGGACACCGACAGGGTTCAGTGAACTGGACGCGATGACCTGTGGTCTCCAGCCCGGCGATCTGGCCCTGCTGGCCGCCCGTCCTTCCATGGGGAAAACGTCGCTGGCCATGGCCGCCTGCACAGCGGCCGTGAGCGCAAAACCTGACGATCACGTCTTTGTGTTCAGTCTTGAAATGCCCTCAGAGCAGCTGATGATGCGCCTGCTGGCGATGGAAGGCCGGGTGGAACTGTCCCGGCTTCGCAGCGGCAACATGGATGATGAAGACTGGGCTCGCGTGTCCGAGGCAACCGGTCGCATTATTGAGTGGAAAAACCGTCTGATCATTGATGATACCAGTTACCAGACCCCGGCCACACTGCGCGCCCGCGCCCGACGCTATGTCCGCAAATACGGCAGACCCTCTCTCATCATGCTGGACTATCTGCAGCTTGTCCGCTCCCCCGAGCAGGAAAACCGCACGCAGGAAATAGCGGAAATTTCCCGCTCGCTTAAGGCGCTCGGTAAAGAGCTGGGCTGTCCGGTACTGGCGCTTTCCCAGCTCAACCGCCTGGTGGAGCAGCGGGCCGATAAACGCCCCAATAATGGTGACCTGCGTGACTCCGGTGCGCTGGAGCAGGATGCGGACCTCATCATGTTTATTTACCGGGATGAGGTTTATAACCCCGGCACCCCTGATGCCGGGGTGGCTGAGATCATTGTCGGCAAGCAGCGGCAGGGGCCAACCGGCACGGTAAAAGTCAAATTTGACGGGCGTTACACCCTCTTTTCGGAGTTTCAGGAAGGCAGCTATGACTTCGGTTACCGCAGCGGGAGGAAACAGGCATGAGCCGTAAAAGTTCTAATGTGGGGGCTGCCATGCTGCAGCCCGGACGCCAGTCGCAGGCGGCCGGCAATATCAGCGTCATGCCGGCGGCTGAAATGCCCATGGTCCTGACGCTCGACCAGTTAAGCCCGAATCCTGATAATCCGCGAACATCACGCAATCCGCGTTATGACGATATCAAGGCTTCCATCCGTTCGCGCGGGCTGGACACCGTGCCCAAAGTCACCCGTGACCCGGATGGTGAGCCCGATATGTACATCTTCAGCGACGGGGGTAATACACGTTATCAGATCCTGTCAGAACTGTGGCAGGAAACCGGAGAAGACCGGTTTTTCCGCGTCCATGTGTTGTTCAAGCCGTGGCCGGGACGGCTGCAGTGTGTTATTGGCCATCTGGCAGAGAATGAAGTGCGCGGGGAGCTAAGTTTTATTGAAAAAGCGCAGGGGATCCACAAAGCCCGCTCTATATATGAAGAGCAGATGGGAAAGACGGTTTCGTTGCGTCAGTTGTCAGAGCTACTGACCCATGAAGGTTTGCCAGTCCATTACTCAACAGTCAGCCGTATGGAAGATGCGCTGAAATATCTTTATCCGTGGATCCCAGACCTGCTTGAGTCCGGGCTTGGCAGGCCACAAATAACGTCACTGCTGGCGCTCCGGCATGATGCGGAACGCGTGTGGGATGAGTTTTGCCTGATTTCAGACACAGGCGACAAATCCTTCAGCGACGTTTTTGGCCAGTGTTGTGGCCGTTTCAACTCCCCGGAACTGTGGTCTCTGGAGATTTTTCGCGATGAATTTATTGGTGATTTACTGCAGGCGTTACCCCATCCGGAACTGGACTATGACCGCTGGATGATGGAACTCGATCCTAAAGAACGCAACCGCAGACATCACTTTGGCGAGCCGGAGACGGTTGCCTTTCCCGCCGCAAACAAGCCTGTTAATGCTGATCACGCCCTGCATACCACAGGCTCAGATGAGAGTGAAGGCGTCCCGCTACCTGTCTCCAGTTCACGTCCTGAGGTCTCAGGAGGGGCTGTAACGCCCGTTCCGGGTAATGCGTCTTCTCCTTCTGAAACACCGATTAATGAGCCCCCCCGGCATGAGGTTCAGCCAG
Source organism: Enterobacter sp. WCHEn045836 (assembly GCF_003965585.1). Classification (NCBI taxonomy): domain Bacteria; kingdom Pseudomonadati; phylum Pseudomonadota; class Gammaproteobacteria; order Enterobacterales; family Enterobacteriaceae; genus Enterobacter; species Enterobacter sp. WCHEn045836. The sequence continues at coordinate 45,851 of NZ_RXPT01000024.1, read as the reverse complement.
ATATGTACGGTGCCGCGCCGGTCATTTCAGGTGAGAGCGGGGATGTTAGCGGGCTGGTTACCCTCTCAGATGGGTACGGAGAAGAGAATGGTGGAGAAGAGGACAATGGGGTGGATGGCCTGCTTTCTCTTTTAACACCAGAACCTGAAGTTGTCCTGCAGGATGACGCGCCGGTGACTCATGACAGCATCTGGCATGTGCCGGACCATCAGGACGATATTGAACACCTGCAGAATACCGCTTTTCGTCTGGCCTGGGAGCTGGGTGAGGTCCTTGGCTGCGAAGATGAAATTCTTCCTCAACGCGACAACGACATGTCTGCCGGTTACGTCGGGGCAGGTGAGGTGTGTTCTGAAGCCGCCGCATTTCTGCTGGGCCTGACCGGCGAAGCGCCTGCGCTGCATCCTGCGGCAGGAGTGTGTGGTCTGCCGGAGCTTTTCACCGGCGGCCCGGGTGACGGGGAAGCACCTGCACTGACAGATGAAGATGCTCTGAAACTGCTGCGCCTGATGCGCGTTATGCGCCGTCTTCGGGAGCTGCAACGTGGTCTGACGTACGGGGAGGATAACAGTGATGAATAACTCACAGCGACAGTTGCGACTGCTGAATCTTGTCAGGAAACTGCTGAAGCTGGGCCGCAGCAACAGTAATGCCCATGAGGCAGGACTGGCCCTACAGCGTGCCCAGAAGCTGATGGCCAGATACGGTATCAGCGAGCTTGACGCCGGTCTTACATCTGTGCGCGAGGCGTCTTCCCGCACGGCCCCTTCGGATGCTGAAAAAGTTCCGGAATGGATGGTGACCCTTGTCCGGGGCGTCTGTCATGCCTTTGGCTGCCGCGCTTATTACTCATGGCGTCAGACCTCTGCCGGGTATCGCCGTTCGGTAACCTTTTACGGATTCAGTGAAAAACCTGAGATAGCAGCCTATGCCTTTGATGTGCTGACGCGCCAGCTGAAAGATGCCACAAATTCTTATCTCAAAACCCAGAGTAAGCGGCTGAAACTGGCCACACGCCGGGCGAGAGCGGAGCAGTTCCGTGACGGCTGGGTATGTGGGGTGCGTGAGGTGATATCGGCAACTGACATCAGCAGCGAGGAGCAGCAGGTGATGAGTCACTGGCTGGAAAGCCGCAGTATGAAAACAGTCACAACCCGTGAACTGAAAGCCTGCCGCGGGGCGGATACAGCACGTTATCAGGGGTATGAAGCCGGACAAAATGCCCGTCTTCATCAGGGTGTCAGCGGCCGGGGTCCGGCAGCCATTGGTTACCGTCAGGATTAAGGGGGAATGATGAACAGTTTATCTCAGGCTGCAAACGGATTATTGATGCAGCTGGTTATGGATCTCAGAAGTGGCTATCTCCGCCGCTGCGAATCGCTGGGACTGAACCGCGAGGAAATGCAGATGCTGCAGGGGCTCTCGCTCGAAGAGCTTCACTACCTTTCAGGCAGTGAGGTGTCGATCATCAGTGTGGGCATCAATCACGGCAATCTGGTGCGCATGCTGCAGCAGGCCCGGACGGAACAGAAACGACTCCAGCGTATCGATCGGGCGCTGGCGCTGGGCGGCTCCATTGAACTGATGGCCAATTACTTCGGGCTCTCCAGTACGGACGTGGCGGCCCGCCGTCGCATTGCCGGTATCGATGTCCGGCCGGGGCGCGGTAACGCACTGGGTGATGAGGAAAACGCCGCCCTGTGGCGTCAGTGGCAAAAGTCCGGCGTTGAAGACGCGGAAAGTGCTGACGGGCTGGACGTAATGATGCTGGCTGCAGAACAGATGAACGTCTCGCTGACGTCGGTCTGGCATGCCGTCCGTGGCTGGCACAAGACCCGGCAGCCTTCTCCGGCCCGAACGCCGGTAAGGAAGACGGCATGAAATACAGAATGGTTGCGCCGGGCCTGCGGGCTCCCCATGGTACGCCGCCGCAATGCTGTCAAAAGGCGTTACGTCAGGTTCGCCGTTTCCGGCAGGGGGCGCGTAATTACACCCGGCTCGATGAGAAAGGCTGCGGTTACTACAAAATCGATCTCGGCCCGTTCTGGCGTCTGCTGAGTCGCAACGAAGGCCGGACATGGCTTCTTCTCAGCCACGAACGCTATAACAGCGCCATACGGAAATAGCAGCATGACAGCCTGTTTACCCTGCACCCGTACGCGGGTGCAGTACTAAGCATACTGACAGTTCAGAACGGCCGTGATGGCGGCCGAAAAGGAAAAATAATGAGTCTGCCTGCAGAAAGCCTGATTGCTTATACGCTGGATAAAATGAATGCCCGCCTTGCGGCCAGTCCCCGGCGGGATGATGGCAGGATACGTAACGGCCTGCTGTATACCGGAAATGTGCATGATTCCATTCCCCGCCGGCTGTTGCTCGACACGCGGTTGTCACCACTGGACAAGATGGGCTGGATGATGATCCGGCTGTATGCACAAAATAATGAGGGGGCGGTTTTCCCCAGCTATGACGAACTGCAGCTGCAGCTTGCCTCACCCGGAAAGGGGAAAGCCTCAAGGGAAACGGTAAGCCGCGTCCTGCTTATGCTGCGAATAACCGGCTGGCTCAGCCTCTGTAAACGCGTGCGGGATGATAAAGGGCGGGTGCGGGGGAATATCTATGCTCAGCACGATGAGCCCCTGACGTTCAGCGATGCGGAAATGCTCGACCCCCGCTTCCTTGATACGGTGGCGGATGCCTGCCTGAGTAAAAACCGGACTATCAGCCAGACCGCCCGCGAAGTGCTCGACGATATAAAAAACGACCCCACCATGCGCCATTATCGCAGCCATCTTGCGCTGATCGAATCGCGTCTGGACCGCCCACAGACGCCCAGCCAGATGGCGAAACATCATCATCGAATACCCTGTCCCGCACCGGGTTCGGAAACCGAACTCAGTCATAAACGGCCAGGAATCGCCGCTAAAAAACAGGGTTCGAATACCGAACTCAGTCCAGAAAGGCATAACAACTCACTGAGTTCGGAATCCGTACTGCCAGTAAAAACAGGCAGTTATGGCCGGGTTCGGAAACCGAACCATTACGTACGTAGTATCACACACAGTGTGAATAAAAATACGTACGTACCGGGTAAACCTGTGCTTCCCGACAGTCTGCATGAACTTGTTCCGGCAGAAGATATTGCCATGCTGACCGCACAGCTGCAGGCGTTACCTGAGGAGCAGGCACAACTTGTGCTGCTCAGCCTGCAAAAGGTGATGGCACGCCAGCAGCTCAGCAACCCGGTTGGCTGGTTGCTGGCCGTGATGAAGAAGGCGCGTGAGGGCAGGTTATACGCGCCCCGTCAGGGTGGCGATATATCTGACAGTGTCGGGCAAAAAACAGTTCAGCGTCCCGAACAGCAACAATGGAAACCCGAACCACGCGCCTCTGCCCGCCCGGTATCGGAGGAAAATATCAGGGATCTGGTGAAGAAAATTCGGGAAAAAATCATAAATTCATGAGATTGCAGATTTTTACAGGAAGCGGCGCATGAAGTCTTGCACTTTTGTCAGCAAAAATGCTGGCTAGAAAATGAGCGCTGTTGCCAGTGGCAACAGTGGTTAAAAGCCAGGCAATATTTCTTCGCCATAAAAGAGATGAAGGTCCTGCAAATTTGTAATGGTGACGATCTGGTTTTAAGTTGTTCATATACCCCTCTCGCCCGGACTATCTCAAGCGTGTCAAAACTCATTACCCACTAAAGAGAGGCGTTAGACATGTCTGATGGTAAAACAAAGGGCGGAACAACCGCTTCACGAGCGGGGGCCCTACAGTCCTCTGTTAATATCCTGCTCCATACACATTATGCAATCCGGCTTTGGGAGGGCAGGAAACGTGATGCTCCGGACGAGACAGGGGTGAAAAAAAAGAGGCCTGAAATAATCAGCATGCCGCAAGCCATTGCGCGAGCTGGTAATGCTTCCCGAGACTCAGCGGCAGATAATCCCTATGCCGATATGGCTCTGGTACGGCTCGAAGAAGCCCTGCAACGAGCAACACTTAAAATTAATGAAAACGTCAGTTCACTGGATGCCATATTGTCAGCCGTACCCAAAGGGGTAACGCTCTCGGAAGTTGAATCAGCCGATCCGTTAAATGTCAGCGTTTTCAGCCGTTCACCGTTAGGATACCGGTGCGTATGGCTTCTGGTTGGATATGATCAGTTAGCAATGAAAGCTTTCCAGGCTTTTCATTACGGACTGATTTCGCGTTCGCAACGTGACACTATCCTGGACAATGGTGGCCATGCTGTTCGTCAGGTCTATGGCGTGATTCAGTCTTACCGAACACTTGCAGTGACTCGCCGTGATATTGCAGAAAAAACCACGCAAGGGCTTGTTGCCATTGAGCGAAATGGCGAACCTGATCCGGATGTGTTAAGCGGTAAAAAACGCTCTTCGTTCTCACCTCCGCTTAAAAACAACATAGCAGAGGAGGAATAATATGATTCGCCCTGTGTTCCTCCTCACCTCCTTCTTTTTACTGAGCGGATGCGCAACAACGGACTGGGCTGCGATTAATAAACAGGTCAGTGACACAGCCGCAAACCTGACAAAAACGTTGGGCGGCAACAGCAGCGGAGAAAGTGGCGGGATGCCGCTGATGAGTCCGGCGGGGCAACAGGCCATGAAGTCCGTCGATAAAACGTTCTCCGTGCCGGTCGATGTGGATACCGCGGCGGCCCGCCTGAAGCGCCATTACAAATTTATCTCCACGCAGGAGCTTGAGGCACTGCGGCAGGCCGCAAATGACGGGGACTGGAAAGCGGCGGCTGAAGATGATGCGCATCCCGTCTGGGACGCCATGCCGGGCAGTTACTACAAAATGGGCTCCGACTGGAACGAACGTGATCACCTGGATATCGAAATCGAGAAAAACGGGTCCGGCAGCAGGCTCTATGTTGTCTATCGCTCATCATCATCACAGCGTCTGGCCGGGTCCGGCGTCACGAAGCTGATGAATGATGTCCGCGCTGTTGCGGCGGGTGAAAAACGCTGATGCGGGAGGCAACACATGCAACTCTTTCTGTGTGAAAAACCATCACAGGCAAAGGATATTGCCCGCGTGCTGGGTATCAGCAAGCGTGAGCAGGGATTTATCAGCGGCGGTAACATCGTTGTGACCTGGGCGGTCGGCCATTTACTCGAAACTGCCAGCCCTGAAACCTATGGTGAGCAGTATGGCAGGCCATGGCGTGCCGATGTCCTGCCTGTGCTGCCTGAGACCTGGGAAATGGTCGTCAAGGAGCAGACAAAATCGCAGTTCACTGTTATCAGTAAGCTGCTCAAAAAGGCCTCTGAGGTGGTCATCGCCACCGATGCCGACCGCGAGGGCGAGGTGATCGCGCGTGAGCTGCTGGAATACTGCCGCTACAGTGGCGCGGTACGCCGGCTCTGGTTGTCAGCCCTGGATGAGGCCAGTGTGAAGGAAGCACTGGGCAATATTCTTCCCGGAGAAAAAACAGCCCTGCTGTACGATGCCGGCAAGGGCCGGAGCCAGGCTGACTGGCTCATCGGTATGAACCTGACCCGCCTTTATACTCTCAAAGCCCGTGACTCAGGGGTGTCAGAAGTGCTGTCCGTCGGGCGGGTACAGACGCCGACGCTTGCCATGGTGGTTAACCGGGATAATGAAATTACGTCCTTCGTGCCAAAGCCCTGGTGGCAGGTACATGCGCTTATTGAAAAAGAGGGCGTCCGGTTCCGGGCTGGCTGGGTGCCCGTTGAGCAGTACTGTGATGAGGAAAAGCGTTGCATCAATCCTCAGGCTGCCCGGGCGGTGGGACAGCTGTGTCAGCAGCAGGGCAGGGCTGCGGTACTGGAGGTGACACAGAAGCGGGAGAAAACGGCGGCACCCCTCTGTTTTGACCTGGGCACCCTTCAGCAGGTCTGTTCCCGAAAATTCGGCATGAGCGCAAATGATGTGCTCGCCATTGCTCAGTCACTTTACGAAACCCACAAAGCGACCACCTACCCCCGTACAGACTGCGGTTTTCTGCCAACTTCCATGCAGCAGGAAATATCCGACGTGCTGGCTGCAGTGGCGAAATCCGATCCGGCTGTGGCCCCGGTACTGAATCAGCTGGACAGGCAGTTTGTCTCGCGTGTCTGGAATGACAAAAAAATCACCGCGCACCATGCCATCATTCCCACCCGACAGGCATTTGATTTGTCACGCCTCAGTGCCGATGAGCTGAAGGTCTACCAGCTAATTCGCCAGCATTATTTCGCCCAGTTCCTTCCGCTGCAGGAATCTGACGTGACGGAGGCCTCTTTCAATATCGGTGGACAGCTGTTCCGTACACGCGGGAAAGTCGGTGTGGTGACGGGCTGGAAGTCATTGTTCCTGGCTGAAAAAGATGACGATGAAGAGGACGTCGACGGTGACAGTATGGCGCTGCCGGCGCTGGCAAAAGGGGATATTTGCGCTGTCACCGGTTCTGAGGTTAAGGATATGAAAACCAGTCCGCCCAAACCGTTCACGGAGGGGACGCTGATTGCTGCCATGAAGAACGCGGCCAGTTTCGTCAGTGACCCGAAGCTGAAGAAAGTGCTGCGTGATAACGCCGGTCTGGGCACAGAGGCGACGCGTGCGGCTGTGCTTGAAACCCTCTTCAAACGACACTATCTGGAGAAAAAAGGGAAGCACATCCACTCAACGCAGATGGCCCGGGAGCTGATTGCGGCCCTGCCGGAAACGCTGACGAGCCCGGGCATGACCGCATTATGGGAGCAGGCACTGGATGATATTTCGCAGGGGAAAATGTCGCTTGCGGTCTTTATGCAAAAGCAGCTGCAGTGGACCCGTCACCTTGTCGAAAAAGGCCGCCAGGACAGTGTGAAAATTACTGCTCCCGTCACGCCTCCCTGCCCGTTATGCAAAGGACCCACGCGTAAACGTAAAGGTAAAAATGGTGATTTTTGGGGGTGCATACGCTATCCGGACTGTGAGGGAATTATCAGTACAGGTAAGAAGAAAGCAGCGAAGCGTAAAAAAACATCGGTTAAGGCTAAAACAGAATAATCCGCGCAGTATTGAACTATTTCACTGTACAACCCCGGGCCGGGTTCTGCTATTGTTGCCAGGCTTTGATGCATAGGTGCCCCGCTGGCCACGGTGCTGTAAGGTAAACTTTAACGGGATTTACCCCTAGCAGGCTTGGCAGGAAGTTATTGCACACTAACTGACCTGTAAGACGCATGCACTCTGTGAAAACCGCGTCGGGATTATTCCCCGGAGACAGATGAGACGACCGCAGGTTAAGGCACTGACCCCAGGGCACCGGAAACGGTGCCCTTTTATTTTTACGGATCACGTTTTCCATTTTGACCGTTGACATTCCGGGAGAACGGTTTAATTATAAAAGTGCTAAACCGTCGTTCATACGACCACCAATGATTCAGTAGCCTGTGAGAATCGCCTTCGGGTGGCTACAGCGAAAGCTCCTGTAACCTGAAAGGGAGCAAACTTTGGTACATCTGCGCACCTTTGAAAGCAGATATCGCCTGTACAAGCGCATTACGACGCGGCGATGAAGGTTCCTTCAACATACCAGACTCTCAGGATTCAACCGATCCTGACCCCCGACGGGAAACCACTCCCGTCAGGGCAGATGGTTTCTCCGTCGTACCTATTTTTACCTCCATGGAGAAAACATCATGTCTGCAAACAATACTTCTGCATCTGCAAAATCTGAGTACTTCAACCTGACTATTAAAGGCATCGGGTATCTCAGCAACATCCGCCAGGTTAACCATCAGAATGGCTCGTTCCTCAGCTGCGTAATCAATGCACTGAGCGGTCCGACTGACAATCCGGCCTACGTCCGTTTTGACATTTCTGTCGCAGGTAAAGAGGCTACCAGCCTTATCGCCCGCTGCCAGAAAGCCGTCGATGAAGACAAAAAAGTCCTGCTGGGCTTTAACCTGAGTAATCCGTCCACGGACATATTTACGCTGAACAAGGGCGAGCATGCCGGCGAACAGCGTGTCAGTCTGAAAGCCCGCCTGATAAAGGTGGACTGGATCAAAATAGGCCAGGACATGGTTTACAAGACTGAAAAATCTGACTCCGTGCCGCCGCAGAATGGCTCTGCCGCACAACAAAACTACGCAGAAAACTCATTCTGATGCGCACCTGACACACCCCGTTCGCGGGGTGTTTCTTTATTCTTTACAGGAGAAATGATTATGTCCTCACGCGGCGTTAACAAGGTGATTCTTGTCGGTAATCTCGGCCAGGATCCTGAAGTGCGTTATATTCCCAATGGCAGTGCAGTTGCCACCCTTTCTCTGGCCACGTCTGAGAGCTGGCGTGATAAGCAGTCCGGTGAACAGAAAGAAGTGACCGAATGGCACCGGGTGGTTATTTTCGGCAAGCTGGCAGAAATTGCGGGTGAATATCTGCGCAAAGGCTCCCAGGTTTACATCGAGGGCCAGCTGCGCACACGCAAATGGACCGATCAGTCCGGCCAGGAGAAATACATCACAGAGGTGGTGGTAAACATTGGTGGCACCATGCAGATGCTTGGCGGTCGCCAGTCCGGCAGCGGTCAGAATACGTCTTCCCGGAATGACTGGGGCCAGCCTCAGCAACCTTCCGGACCGACTCACAGTGGCCAGGCTTCCGGCAGCAGTGCCGGTGCGCCACCGATGGACTTCGATGACGATATACCGTTCATTGGATTCGGGTATGGAGTACCAAAATCGGCAATCCATGCACTCTGAACAGCCTTTATGGCAGTTGCTCTGAACTTACACATAATCCGGTCAGCATTTAAGGATAACTGACATGCCTGTTATACTGAGGATCAACGGTTTCCGGTTCTTTTTTTATTCTAATGAAGGTAACCCGCTCGAACCTGCACACATTCACGTAATGAAAGCAGGTAGTGAAGCCAAATTCTGGTTAACGCCATCAGTGGCTCTGGCCAGTAACGATGGGTTTAATTCACGGGGATTAAAAGAACTGACGGGGATCGTTGAAGATAACCAAGCATTGTTTCTGGAGGCCTGGAATGACTATTTCAGCTAAACGGGTCAGCTTCGATGAGGCCACGATGTGGGTTGAACTCAACGACGCTCGTACCATCGGTGTGCCGCTGGCATGGTTTCCACGCCTGTTGCATGCTTCAACTGAACAGCTTAACAGCTATGAACTGAGTCCCCGTGGTATCCACTGGGACGCGCTGGACGAAGACATTTCTATTGCGGGTTTGCTTGAAGGCCGCGGCGATGTGACCCATCGTCCCCATAAAGTAGCCTGACAGCGCGCTATTAGTGAAAAACGCTGGCTTTTGCCGGCGTTTTTTTTCATCAACGGAAAATCAGTTGTTAATTGAGTGAAACCGGACCGATTCCGCACAGTGAGGGCTGTTTTATCACTGTACAGGAAAATTCCGGATGAAACGTAACACCTCTCACAACATATTTTCACCAGGCAGGCTTGCCACTTTTCTTCCCCTGCTGCTCCTTGCGGGCTGTGTTTCCCAGCCGCAAAAGTTGCAGCAACGCGCGCCTGCCGACCCGACACCCGGCACCACCGTCACCCGCAACGTTCAGCCGGTCTCTCCGGACGAGTATGCGCGGACGCCGGAAGTGGTGCGCTACGATCGTTATCTGCTGGTCAGTACCGATCCGCAGGCGGCCCAGCGTGACCCTCTCTCGCAGATTATTGATATCCGTATCCCGTCATCCCTGCATCCTACCGTGGCGGATGCACTGCGTTACGCCCTGCGCCAGTCCGGTTATTCCCTGTGCGCGACAGGCTCTGCCAACGGCGTGCTTTACCGCCAGGCATTGCCGGCGGTTCAGTACCAGTTGGGCCCGATGCGCCTGCGTACTGCCCTGCAGGTTATGGCCGGTCCGGCCTGGCAGCTGGAAGTGGACGATGTGCAGCGGGTGGTCTGCCACAGCCTGCGCGACGGCTACCAGCTGCCGGTCTCCCAGCTTCCGCCGCCGGTCAGCACCTGGTCCACGCCTGCGCCGTCCGCCGTGTCACAACCGGCCATCAGCGCCCCTCAGTCCGTACCGGTTAAACCTGTCAGCGGAGGGTTTCTGAGAAAATGAGCGAACAGCAACCATTCCATACGGACCCCGCGCCGGCCCGTAAAAGATTCAGCTGGCGTCCCCGCCGCCGTCTCATCTGGGGCGCTGCCGGCGATGTGGCGCTCGCCGGCATTCTGGCGCTGGGCTACACCGCCTTCAGCCTGGGCATATCGAACCTTGATGAACGCCTTGCACGCCTTGAATCTCAGGGCAGTACAGCGGCCACTGTTGAGACAGTCGCGGCCCTGCAGTCAGATGTGACCATGCTCAGAGCCGGTCTGCAGGATACCCGAAAAAAACTTGGTGAGATGCAGCAGGAGCTGAGCGCTGCTGCGAAACAGGCCGGCAGCGACGACGCCGTGCGTCAGTCATTGCGAACCCTTCAGGACGCCCAGCAGGGGCTGGAAACCCGCCTGAGTGCGCTGACTGAGCAGCTGACAGCGCTGAAATCACAGCCGGCACCCGCACCCGCCGCACCTGTCGCCGCACCGGTCAAAAAAAACGCGCCTGCTGCAAAAAAGCCCCATCCCGCTGACACACGTCGTGCTGCTCCGTCCCTTCGCGTGGCCCGCAATGCGCCTTTTGTGCTGACAGGCGTGGAGAAGCGGGGGGCAGAGTCCTGGGCTGCCATCGCGCCCCGGGGCTACAGCAGCCTGTCGCAGGTGGCCCTGGTCGGAGAGGGCGAAACCGTTGCCGGCTGGACGCTGGTCAGTGCCGGTTATGGTGAGGCGACGTTTCGGGTTAACGGCCGCCTGACCGTGCTCAGAGCAGAATAACGGAGCGAATGATGAAACTGAAACATACCTTTTTAGCCGCCATGCTGCTGAGTCCCCTGACCCTGGCCGCGACCTCATCAGGACAGACGGATGTCAGCCGACAGGAATCAACACAACGGGCGGACTCCGCACAGCAAAACCTGCAGCAGCAGGCCGGTCAGTGGGGACTCAGTGCCGACGATTATCAGCGTTATCAGCAGCTGATGAAGGGACCCCGGGGTACCCAGTCGCCGGGTCTCGATCCGCTTTCCACCCTCGGTATCGAGGCGCAGACGCCGGCAGAGCGCCGTAAGTTTGCTGAAAAGTGGGTGAAGGAAGAGTTTGCCCGCACCCAGAAAGAGCTTGATTTCCAGCGTGAGGTGAACGCGGCCTGGCAGCGCCTGTATCCGGGCACACTGCCGGTCAATATGGGGAACGCCTCCGGCGTGGCGCATGACAGTGGTGGCCGGCTGGCGCTATTCGTCAGGTCAAAAGACTGCGCCACCTGCGACGCCAAACTGTCTGCCGTTCTGGCTGACAACCGGCCGGTGGACATCTATCTGGTCGACAGCCAGGGCAGTGATGATGCGCTTCGCAGCTGGGCACGGGACCATCACATTCCCGAGGAAAAGGTCCGCAAGCGCCAGATCACGCTTAACCACGACGGCGGCCGGTGGATGCGCTTTGGTAACGGCCTGATGCCGGTTTTACTGCAGCAGGCGGGAGACGGTAAATGGGCAATCGCAGCATTCTGACCGGCGCACTGGCGCTGGGCTTACTGATGGCGGCCGTCCCTGACGGCCATGCTGACCAGACGGTGCCGGAGGGTTACGTCCGCGTGGCCATGGCGTACGGCGTGCCCCCCGAAGCGCTTTACTCGGTATCACTGAGCGAGTCTTCGCGCAAACTTCCCCGCGGAATACGGCCATGGCCCTGGACCATCAATGTGGCAGGCAAAGGGTATCGCTATGAGACGCGCCTGCAGGCCTGGCAGGCGCTGCAGGTCTTTATGAAGCGTCACCCGCTTAAGCGCATCGATGTCGGTATTGCCCAGGTCAATCTGGGCTGGAACGGTCATCATTTTGCCTCGACGTGGGATGCGTTTGACCCTTACACCAACCTGAACGCCGCCGCCACCATTCTGCGTGAGTGCTGGGCGCGTAAGCCAGGCAGCTGGCTGGATGCGGCCGGCTGCTACCACCATCCCGCAGGTGGTCAGCCTGCTGCACGTTACCGCGCCATTGTGAGAGGGCATCTGGCAAAAATCAGCCCTGCACCCCGCATTTCTGCGCCGGCAGCTGAAGCGCCCCGCTCGGTTGCTGCGCTCACCCCCGATCCAGGCTTCGTCTGGACTGAACCCGGGAGATAACCCTGATGAAAACGCTGTCCTTACTGCTGTTTACCCTCCTTCCCCTGACCGGCCATGCTGAACTGAATGTGATTGCTGATCTGGGCGGTGAAGATGCTGCGCCGTATTTTGAGGCCGTTAATAAACAGCCCGGCATGCCCGGCGTCAGTGACGTACAGCCTTCACGCCAGCCGGACCATGGTGTTCCGCTGGCTGACGGGATGGCGGGTATGTTACCCGTTAACACACCTGAACTGAGCCCGGGGAATACAGCAGACCGGCCGCTGCAGTTGCCCGGCATTGGGGCGTTGTTTCTGATCGGGGATGATGCTCTGTCCCGTGAATGGCTGAAAGCCAATGCTGGCGCGCTGGCTGAACAGCATGCGGCCGGGATGATAGTCAACGTCACAGACATGGATACCGTGCGCGAGCTGCGCGAACTGGCACCCGGTGTCAGCCTGGCCCCGGCTTCTGGCAGCGAGCTGGCCCGTCGCCTGCAGATTGAGCATTATCCGGTACTCATCACCGATACCGGCCTGACGCAGCAGGTTAAGCCGTAATGAGCGCGCCAGATATCAACGGTCTGCTGATGGCACACCCTTATGGGGCGGTCATACTGATCGTCCTTTTCCTGGTGGTGATGGCCTTTCTGAACCTGCGCCGGTTGGAGAAAGCCAGCACCCGCCGTCACCGGCGATACCGGGCAACGGCGGGGCGGGTACTGAATAAACTGATCCTCCTGCCGGGAGACGGGCAGCGTCTGACCTATCTGCGCAAAATCAGCCCCTATGTCTTTGAAGAGCTGTTGCTGTCTGCCTTTGAACGTCAGGGGCTGACCGTGGTGCGCAATGCCTCCTACAGCGGTGACGGCGGCCTTGATGGCCAGGTCATCATCGACGGCGAGCACTGGCTTATCCAGGCCAAACGGTACAGTCGTGCTGTTTCCCCCGCACATGTTGAGGACTTCGACCGACTTCTCCTGCACTCCGGCCGCCGGGGGCTCTTTGTCCACACGGGCCGTACCGGAAAAATGAGCCGCACCCTTCGCACGGCGTCACAGCGCCTGCGCATCATTAGCGGGCAACGCCTGCTGGCCATTCTCGCCGGGCAGGACGTCCGGCAGTATCTCTGAGGAATCCCTTATGCATATCATCGTGAACAGCCTGCGCTACGCTTTGTGGCTTGTGTTCTGTTTATTCCGTCATGCCGTTTTCGTGCCTGCCGCTTTCGGCGGTGTCTGCCTGCTCGCCTGGCTTGTTTTCGGCCATCCGGTCAGTGACCTGAACGACCAGTTGCAGAAGGAGGCAACGGCATGGCGCACCGCGCCGCCCGGACATTACATGTGGGAGGAATGCCCGGTGCCTGATAATGCGGCTCCGCCTGAGGCAAAGCCGGCAGCCTGTACCGTCACTGCCGTCTCCACAGAAACCGCGGCGAACAATTACCTGCTGTCATTGCGGGCCGTATGGATCATTTTTTTCATCCTGTCGAATGTTCTGTATGTGCTCTGGCGCTTACTGGCGGATGCCCTGCGTTACCACTCCCTTTCCTGCAGGGAAGCCGGTGCCGGGAGGGGAACGTATATCCGTATGGCCGACGGTAAAATTATAAAGGAGGCAGACGATGAGTAACCGTTACGTCATTGAGGCCCTGCTGCGTCCGGCCGTTGAGCTGAATACCGCCGTGGTATCGGGCATGGCGGCGTATGTCTGTGTGCAGGCACCCTGGGCTGTCGCTCTGGCTCCGTCTGTCAGCTATGTCACCGCAGCCGGGTTTGCGGCGCTGGCCGTCACCCGCACGCATCAGGGGATGAAGATTATTCGCTACCGCCGGAATCTCCGCCGCCTGCCGCGCTATGTCATGAGTACTAAACAGATCCCCGTCAGTCATCGTCGCCTGTTTCTAGGCCGGGGGTTCCGCTGGACGCAGAAACACACCCAGCGGCTGCAGGATACGCTGCGCCCTGAAGTGGCCCGTTACCTGCAGCCAAACCGCTTTTACCTGGGGGCGCGTCAGCTCGAAATGATGACAGAGCACCGTCTGCCCTGGCTGGGTAAGCTGCTGAGTGCCGATACGCCGCTGAACCCGGTGCGGCCATTACCACCGGTAGGCGGGAATCCGGCGCTGCACGGCATCGAGCCCGACGAAAAAGACGTCACCCTGGCTCTGGGGGAGCGCGTTGGCCATACGGTGGTGTACGGCACCACGCGCGTCGGGAAGACCCGGCTGGCAGAGCTGCTGGTCACCCAGGATATCCGGCGGGGTGAAGTCACCATCGTGTTTGATCCGAAAGGCGACGCAGACCTGATGAAACGCGTCTGGGCAGAGGCCCACCGGGCCGGACGCGGGGACGAGCTGTATATTTTTCATCTTGGCTGGCCTGAAATTTCAGCCCGTTATAATGCCGTCGGGCGTTTTGGTCGCGTGTCAGAGGTGGCGTCCCGCGTGGCCGGTCAGCTGTCGGGTGAGGGGAACAGCGCGGCATTCCGCGAATTTGCCTGGCGGTTCGTCAACATCATCGCCCGTGCGCTGGTCGCCCTGGGTGAGCGCCCTGACTACACGCTGATCATGCGCTACGTGAACAATATCGCCGATCTCTATATCCGCTATGCGGAAAAAATCATCCAGGCGCAGCTGCCGGCTCTGCAGACGCAGATTGAGAATAATCAGCAGGTGCTGGGAGAGGACGACGTGCCCCGTAACATGCAGGGTCAGCCGGATGCCTTACGTATCTGGGCCATTGAGGTTGCCCTGAGTTCAGAAGAGGGTAAAAAACTCTATGATCCCATCCTTGACGGGCTGCGGTCAGCGGTACGTTATGACCGTACTTACTTTGACAAAATCGTGGCGTCGCTGCTGCCGCTGCTGGAAAAACTGACCACCGGCAAGACCGCCGAGCTGCTGTCGCCGGATTATCAGGACATTGACGACACGCGGCCGATTTTTGACTGGGAACAGATCATCCGTAAAAAAGCCGTGGTGTATGTGGGGCTCGATGCGCTCAGTGACAGTGAAGTGGCGAGCGCGGTCGGTAACTCCATGTTCGCCGATCTGGTGAGTGTGGCCGGGCACATTTATAAACACGGTATCAATGCTGGCCTGCCGGGCGGGAAAGAAGGGAAGTCCCTGATTAACCTGCACTGCGATGAGTTTAACGAGCTGATGGGAGATGAGTTTATTCCTCTCATCAACAAAGGGGGCGGTGCCGGCATGCAGGTGACGGCCTATACCCAGACGTCTTCTGATATTGAGGCACGCATCGGGAATGCGGCCAAGACGGCCCAGGTACAGGGTAACTTTAACAACCTGATTATGCTGCGCGTCAGGGAGAACCGCACCGCCGAGCTGCTGACCACGCAGCTGCCGCAGGTGGAGATTTACACCAAAACGCTGGTCTCCGGGCACCAGGACACGGCGGATGTCAATGCAGACCAGGACTTCACCTCAAGCACCCAGGACCGCGTCGGGACGGTAAAAGTCCCGCTACTGGAGCCGGCCGATATCGTGACGCTGCCAAAAGGGCAGGCGTTTGCCCTGCTGGAAGGCGGGCAACTGTGGAAAATTCGCATGCCGCTGCCTGCCGGGGATGCTGATGATGTGCTGATGCCGGAAAGTATTGAGAAAATAGCGGAGGAGATGCGGCGCAGCTATCACAGCGGCGAATCCTGGTGGCGGGATGGTCCGGCCCTGAACGTGCCGGTCACAGGAGGGGCGAATGGCTGAGGTAAAACGTCCCCCACAGCAGCAGACGCTGCCGGAACGCAAACACGGCATTCTGTATAACCTGCTCTGGGGCTGGCCATGGGCCCTTGTGGGCGTGGTGCTGTCCTCGCTGCTGCTGAGCCTGCTGATTGAATATATCGGCATCGCCTTCTTCTGGCCGGAAGCCGGGGCGGCGCACAGTGAAGCGGTCATGAACACCGAGCTGGGGTGGCTGTCCACAGAGTTCACCCGCAGCCTGCTACTGTCTGAGCCATCGGTGACGGTTGAGCGCTGGGTGAGCACCGCCTATCAGTGGGCCTTTGTGGACAGTGGCTTCCTGGACTGGGTCCGGCAGCAGTATGCACACCAGATGCACAGTGACAATGCCGTCACTCGGGAAATCAACAGCTGGAGCGGCTGGCTTGCCGGCTACCTGCGTGAATACCTGCTGGCCACGGTATGGATCAGCATTATCACCCTGGTACGCGTCACCATCCTGGTGCTGTCCGTGCCGTTGTTTGTGCTGGTCGTGGTGGTGGCGCTGGTTGAGGGGCTGGGGCGGCGTGATCTGCGGCGGTACGGCGCGGGGTATGAAAGTTCGTTTGTCTATCATCATGCCAAGAAGCTGGTCAAACCGGCCGCTGTGGTGCCCGCCATGCTGTACCTTTCCTGGCCCACGGCAGTCTACCCCAATCTGCTGTTGTTGCCGGCGGCTGTTCTGCTGGGGATCGCCGTAACGGTGACCACTGCGTCGTTCAAGAAGTATCTTTAAATCAGGGCTGGACGGAGGCGTGCAAAACTTGTTTTGCGCGCCTGCCGTCAGCAGACAAGCCATGTCCTGGCTCTCACTGGCGCGTCAGCTTACTATTTTCATCCAGGGTAACATTTCACCAGCGGTTGACACCCCTGAGTCGCCAAAATGAATATGAATATGGTCATGTGAGATGCCGCCACATGCAGCAGTAAAGGCGGTTTTTATCGTATGTAGTTCAATATCCTGACCATGGCGAATTTCCAACGGTACAAAAAAGCCATTTGGTTCGCAATGCAGAGGGAAATCACCTTGTTTTGCATGGCAGTGCTGGCAGTGATTCATCCAGTAACGGCTGTCTGTGGTTTTACTGTAATCCCTTGACAGATAATGCCTGACCCGGCCGAGCTGCGACAACACTTCCCGGGGCATATCATCTATATAAAATATGAATGCAGGTTTATCCTGTGCCAGCCAGTATGTCTGCATGGTGTCCGAATTCGTTGTATTGTCGTCAACTTCATCTTCTTCCGCTTCAAGAGTTTCATGCCCATCAGGCAACAGTATTGCTGTTAACAACGTACCCTCATGACATTTCCAGCACGTACCCATTGTTTGTGCAATATACCAGTACGGGGCGCGAACATTTCTGAACGGTATCCATTTCTCAAAGGGGGCCTGCGCTATTCCATCAGGAATAAACCATGTCTTATTTTCGGGATCCCAGCGTCCACCCAGCCGCTTGACTTCATCTTTTTCATCAAACGGAACATTCAGGTCTGTTTTTGGCATTAATCCTCCTTGTTCAGGCTTCAATGACTATTGCGTTATGTCATTCTTTTTATAACAGATGCAGGTAAAAAAGGGATCTCGTGAGGGAAGTAATCGGGTTAATTTTCATTCTCGCATATAGAGTTTATCGCTGACCCGGCTTCTTCCCTTCCGCATCCTGTCCGCACCCCTTAATCCTTCTGGAGGTGCGTATGAACTCAAATCGTCCGGCCATGCGGCGCAACAGCCGTGTCCCGGGCATCACCGGCCTGGTATTGCTGACCTTTCTGGCGTCAGGTGCTGCACAGGCATCCGAGAAAGACGAGCTTGCGTCTGTTCAGCGTCAGCTGGACCAGGCTCAGGCGTCGCTTGAACGGGCCCGCGTGGCGGCAGCACAGGCCGACCCGGCTGACCGTGGCCGCTTTTTCTTTGATTACCGTCAGGCCACATCCGATCTCAACACCATCCGCAGCGGCATTGACCGCTATCTGGAGCCCTCCCGCGCGCAACCGCGTGACCCGTCTTATGTGGCCGGTAATTACCGGCGGGAGCGGCCCTGATGCCCATGACATCCGAACAAACGAACGCGTTTAAAGCCGGCTCCGGCAGTCTTGATGTGAACATCCTTCATCTGCTCTGCATCGGGGCACTGCTGGCATTTCTTTTTTTATGGGCCGCGTGGGCGCTGTCGGATGTCTGGACCGGCTGGAGTAACACCAAAGTGCGGGACGCGGCCCTGGGGCGTTTTGCCGTCCGCACCGTGTTGCTGTTGCTTGTGTGTATCTGGATGTTTGCCAGTTAACCCGATTATGAACATTAAGTCAGGAGATGAATTCCATGCACCATTCTGAGTCTGTTGTTGCCCGCCTGCGCCGTCTCGCCAGTCGTACGCTGACCCGCGCCGGTACGCTTGCCCTCCTGGGCTGGCTCACCTGCAAACCGGCCTTTGCGGACTTGCCAAGCGTTGAAGCGCCTGAGTCCGGAGGCGGAAGCGGGCTGTCCGGACAAATCAAGGGCTATCTGCAGGACGGCATTGTTATCGGGGGGCTGGTCGTGGCGGCCGTTGCCTTTATCAACGTTGCCATTGCCGCCCTGCACACCTTCGCCGAAGTCCGCAATGAGAAAGCCACCTGGACCAAATTCGGGGCCATTGTGGTGGTGGGTGTGGTGCTGCTGGTTGCCGTTATCTGGCTGCTCGGCAAGTCTGCCGACATTCTGTTGTAGGAGCCTGCGACGATGCAGACCATTCGTTTTTTACCTGACCGTCTCAACAGTGAGCCCGTGGTGTTTCGCGGGTTTACCACCCATGAGATGGGGCTGGCAGCCCTTGCCGGCGCGGGTGCGGGTCTGCTCCTGTCACTGCCGTTTATCCCGCTTGCCGGCTGGGTTGTCGTTCCCACCGGCCTGCTGGTCATGCCGCTGCTGCTCGTCTGGTTCGGCGGCCGCTGGATGGCCAGGCTCAAGCGCGGTAAGCCCGAGAACTGGCTCTGGCAGCGACTGGAGACGAAAAAACGCCGGCTGGGGATGGGCAATCCGAAACTGATAGTGGATGCCCGGGGCTGGTCAGTGAAACGTAACAGGAGAGCCTCATGAGCCGTTTTCGCCATGCGGTAAAAGACCGCGACCAGCATATTCAGACGCTGCGCATCGCCTGCGCCGTGCTCGCCTTTTTCCTTTTATTCACCTGTGCCGGCTGGATGCTGGCGCCCAGCAAGCTGACCGTGCATAACCCGCCGGATTTACGTACCGGCAGCACGCGGCCCTGGTGGGAAGTGCCACCCCCGACGGTCTACTCCTTTGCGTTCTACATTTTTCAGCAGCTCAATGCCTGGCCGAAAAACGGCGAGGTGGATTATTCCGCCAAAATCAATGCGCTGTCGCCGTATCTGACGCCGTCCTGTCAGGATTTCCTGAAAGCGGATGCAAAGAAACGCGGTGACGCCGGGGAGCTCACCGACCGCGTGCGCGTGGTGTATGAAGTGCCCGGTCGCGGTTACCAGTCACAGAGCGTGACCGTACAGGATCGCGATCACTGGATTGCCCGCCTGGACGTGGTGGCCGACGAATATTTCCATGCCGAGCCGGTCAAACGCGCCCTGGTACGTTACCCGCTTAAAGTGGTGCGCTGGGAAGGTGATGCGGAGCGCAACCCGTTCGGTCTGGCGCTGGACTGTTATGCCGGTGTGCCCCAGCGTCTGGAGGCGGCACCGCCTGCACCTAAACCGGAGAAGTCAGGAGTGTTTCAGTGATGAGTAAAAACCCCCACTACCGCGCCGGGCTGATGGCGCTGTCCTTCGCCCTGCTGCCCCTGGCGATGCTGGTATCACGTCCTGCCGGCGCAGATGAGCTGATGAAATGGGAGCGTATTCCGCTGCAGATCCCCCTGAAGGTGGGGCAGGAGCGGGTGGTCTTTGTGGACAAAAACGTCCGCGTTGGTTTTCCGCCGGCGCTTAACGGCAAACTTCGGGTGCAGAGCACCGGGGGGGCCGTCTACCTGAAAGCCGACAGCGCCTTTCCGCAGACGCGGGTGCAGCTGCAGGATGTGGAAAGCGGCGAGGTTCTGCTGTTTGATATCGCCGCCGGTGAAAAAGGGCCGACTGAGCCGGTCCGTCTGGTCTACAGCGGTGATGTCAGCACGCTGAGTCACGCCGGCGATGCGGCCGGTCAGCCAGATGGTGCAGACCGGGCTGCTTCCGGATCAGGCTCATCTGCTCCCACCGGCAGCGATGATGGTACTCAGGCAAAGCGTAAAAAAATCCGCTACAGCGCCCCCATCCCGGTGCTGCTGACTCGCTATGCCGCTCAGAGCCTTTATGCTCCGGCACGTACGGTCGAGGCGGTCCCGGGTATTCATCCGGTCAATCCTCATCTGCCCCGACGTGTCAGCACGCTGTATCCCTCTGAACCATTAACGGTCACGCCGCTGGCTGGCTGGGGTGTGGCAAACCGCAGCGTGGTGGCACTCAGGCTCACGAACACCGGCAGCCGTAAGGTCGTTCTGGATCCACGCTCGCTGCAGGGACAATTTGTGTCCGCCACCTTCCAGCACCGCTGGGTCGGTCCGGCCGGCACGCCGGAAGACACCACCACGGTGTATGTGGTGACCGCCGGTCGTCCGGAGAGCGCATTTATTGCTGAGCCGTCTGCACTGCGTAAAGCGGCCCGCACGGTAAAACAGGAGGCCCGCCATGCAAATTAAATCTAATGCCCTGGTGAAGTTTATCGTGCCGGCCGTGGTGATTGCCGGGCTGGCCGTGGGGCTCAAAAGCTGCAAAAACGAACCGGCAGAACAATCTCAGGCAAAACAAAGCGGCGGTGCCCTGAAAAACCTCTCGCCGGATGAACTGAAGGCGCTGGGGGTGGAAGGCGACACGCCGGAGGACACCCTGCGCACGCTCATTGGCCGGCTGAATGATGTGCGTGACCGCCAGAAAACGCTGGATAAGCAGAACGCGGATTTGGTGAAAGAAAACGAGCGGTTACGCCGGCGCAATCAGGACGTTTCAGGGCAGGTGAATGAGGCCGTTAATGGTCTGCGCGAGCAGTACGACAAACGGCAGGCTCAGCTTCAGAACGAACAACTGAGCCTGACGGCGAAAATCCAGGAGCTGACCGACAAACTCAAAAAGCCTGACAGCGATAAAAAAACGGCGGACAGCGATATCCCGCTGGGGCTGGGCCTGGACGGCATGGGCAGCAGCACCGGGGGGAGCGCTTCTCAGGGCAGCGACGGCATGATGTGGGTCGCGCCGACGGACCAGAAAGAGACGGATCCGCGGGATGCGGCCAGCGGCAAAGCCTCACCTCAGTTCCCGACCTCTTTTCTGGGGGAAAATGAGCTGACCCGCCAGAAAGCCGCTTATGAGGAGAAAGTGAAGGGACGGACGAATGAAAAAGGGGCGGAAGAGAGCGCCGAGCCGGTTTACACGCTGCCGGAAAATTCCACGCTGGTCGGCAGCCGCGCCATGACGGCACTGCTTGGCCGTGTGCCCATCAACGGCACTGTGACTGATCCTTATCCGTTCAAGGTGCTTATCGGTAAGGATAACCTGACGGCGAACGGCATCGAGCTGCCGGACGTCGAAGGGGCGATTGTTTCCGGGACGGCCAGCGGTGACTGGACGCTGTCCTGCGTACGCGGGCAGGTTAACAGCGTCACCTTTGTCTTTTCCGACGGTACGGTGCGCACCCTCCCCAGACCGGACACCAGTAACAACGCCGGCGGGCAGAATAATAACGCTCAGGCTAAACAGGATACCGGCACCAGTGGCGGTATCGGCTGGATTTCGGATGAAAACGGGATCCCGTGTATTGGCGGCGAACGTAAGTCCAATGCCTCCACCTACCTGCCCACCATCTTTGGCCTGTCGGCTGCCGGTGCGGCGGGTGAAGCGATGAGTCAGGGGCAGTACACGACGCAGAACAACGTGAATGGCATTTCCGCCACCATGACCGGCGACGCCGGACAGGCGGCGCTGGGGAAAGCCATTTCCGGCGGTATGTCTGAAACCACCGACTGGATCAAACAGCGTTACGGGATGACGTTTGATGCCATTTATGTGCCGCCCGGAGCCCGTCTTGCCGTGCATATCACCCGTCAGCTGGCCATTGATTATGAAGATAAGGGCCGTAAGGTGCGCTACGACTTCACCCTGCCGGGTGGCGTCAGTGACAACGGCGGACTGGACTGAGTACACGGCCATGGCGGGACAGATAACGTTTTTCCCTCTTTCATCCGTGTGCTGGACGTTCAGCGACGGGGCAGGCTGGCATATTGACGTGATCCCTGCGTCTTCTGCGGTTCTGTTGCTGCGACCCGTAGCGCTGTTGCCTGCCGGCGCACCTTTACTGCGCTGGCGCGATGGCCAGCTTTTACTGGATATCGGCAGGTTCTCCCTGCCGCTCAGTGCCCGGGAGTGTGCCGTTTCGTGGTGCAGCCCGAAAATCCCGCGCCGGCTTTACTGCCCGCGTATGACATTACGGGAGCTGGGGCACCTGCTGAATGTCAGTGCGTTCGTTTTTATCTGCGGCGGTTACGATCCGGCCGCCTCACAAAGGAGATACCGGTAATGTACAGAACGGTTTTCATTCTGGCCCTGAGCTGTGTGATGCTCAGCGGCTGCTCAACCTCCAAAGAGGAAATGCTGCCGGCGGGCGATAACACCATGCTTGAACTGTGGAACGGGGCGGACGGTGGCGGCAGTACTTCCCACCAGTCTGCGGCGGCCCGCGACACGCTGCGACGCCCGCTGACGGGCAGCGAAACGCAGGCGGACGCGCAGGCCGACCGCAGCTACAGTCGTACTCAGGAAAGCGAAATCACCCAGCAGTTTCCCCGGCTGCCCAACCCCGACATGGTGATGTACCTGTATCCTCACCTGGCAGACGGTAACACGCCGGTGCCGGGTTACAGCACCGTGTTCCCGTTCTACAGCCAGACGCAGTATGCCATGCCTGGCGAGCGCACGGAGGCCCTGTAATGCTTTCACTGTTTACGCGTAATAAATCCACCGACCAGCAGACGCCGGTTGATGACGGCCAGTCCGTTCAGGCAGATGAAACCCTGACCGCGGCCGTGAAGGGCCGGCAACCACTGAAGCGCCCCGGGAAAATGAAGCGCCAGGATGAGGAGAAGGTTTATCACGCCAGTCCGTCCATCATTGACTTTTTGCCCTGGGCAGAATTTCTTGATGAAGAGCAGTGTCTCCTGCTTGATGACGGCGTGTCGGTGGGGGCCGTTTATGATGTGACACCGGTGGCGACCGAAGGGCGAACCGAAGAGCGCCTGGAGCAAATCCGGGACTCGGTTGAGGATGCACTTCAGGACAGCTTTGATGAACATGACGTGAATCCCTGGGTCGTGCAGTTCTTCTGCCAGGACGAGGACGACACTGACGCGTACCTGGACAGGCTGCGCGGGTATGTCAAACCACATGCACAGCGCACGGCGTTTACCGACGCCTGGCTGGATGAAATGGAGCGCCATATTCGCAGTATCTCCCGGCCTGAGGGACTTTTTACTGACTCGCTGATTACCGGCCAGCCGTGGCGCGGGCAGCAGCGCCGCACCCGGATGGTTGTTTATCGCTGGCTTGGGAAAAGCCGGGATCCGATGCCGCCGGTGGCGATGCTCAATCAGGTGTGCGACCGGGTCGTTAATGCCCTGGGCGGGGCGGGGATCCGCTGCACCCGACAGAACGGCCTGCAGGTGCATGGCTGGCTGCTGCGGCTGTTCAATCCGTCACCGGACTGGGTGGAGAAAACCACGCTCTATCGGCAGGCTGCTTACGCAGACCCGCGCGAGACGCCTGAAGGCACCGTGCCGGTCAGCAATGATTTTGCCGAAACCCTGTGGTTCACGCCGCCGGTTTCAGACCCGGAAAACGGCGTGTGGTGGATTGACAACAAGCCGCACTGCGCGGTGGCGGTGGAAAAACTGCGTACACCGCCGGAGCCGGGCACCCTGACCGGCGAGAAAAGCCGGGGGGAAAAGAAAATTAATGCCCTGATGGATATGTTTCCGGAAGGGACCATGGTGTGCATGACCGTGGTGGTGCAGCCCCAGGACCGGCTTGAAGAGCAGTTTAACCGGCTGTCGAAAAATGCGGTCGGTGAGAATACCGAGTCGGGCCGCGTCCGCCAGGATGTGAAGACGGTAAAAGAGTATCTGGGCAACCGGCACAAGCTGTACCGGGCGGGGATCACCTTCCTGCTGCGCGGCGACGACATGACCAGCCTGAAGCGCAAGCGGCTGGAGCTGTCCACCGTCTTGCTCGGGGCCGGTCTGCAGCCGGTACGGCCGGAGTTTGAAGAAGGTCCGCTGAACAGCTGGCTGCGGGCGCTGCCTATGTGCTTTAACCCGGACAGCGACAAAAAACACTGGTATACCCGTCTGACATGGGTTCAGCACCTGGCAGGACTTTTGCCGGTAACCGGGCGGGAAACCGGCACGGGGCACCCCGGCTTCAGCTTTTTCAACCGCGGCGGGGATACCCTTACATTCGATCCGCTCAACAAGCTCGACCGCACCCAGAACGCGCATCTGCTGTTGTTCGGCCCGACCGGGGCGGGCAAGTCGGCCACGCTGTGTGCCGCGCTCTCCCAGCTGATGGCCGTCCACCGTCCGCGGCTGTTTATTGCGGAGGCCGGGAACTCGTTCGGCCTGCTGGCCGACTTCTTTGACAGTCTCGGGCTGACGGTGAATAAAATCAGCGTCAAACCCGGGAGCGGCGTCAGCCTGCCGCCGTTTGCAGACGCCCATAAACTGGTGGAAGAGGGCCTTGCCGCCCAGGCCGTGGATGAGAGCGACCTGCCGGATATCGACACGGACGACGATGGCGAGGATGACAAGCGTGACGTTCTCGGTGAAATGGAAATCTCCGCGCGCATGATGATCACCGGCGGTGACCCGAAAGAAGAGGCTGACCTTAAGCGTGCCGACAGGGCGATGATACGTGAGGCGCTGCTGATGGCGGCACATGCCACGTATAAGGAAGGGCGGCAGATGCTGCCGTCTGACCTGCAGAAGGCGCTGTACGACATTGCCTCTGACAACGATGAGGGCGTCATCAATGTCCGCAATGCCCAGCGCAAGGCGAAAGCGGCGGAAATGGCGGAATCCCTGGGCATGTTCACTCAGGCCGGGAGCTTTGAAGCGGAGCTGTTCAACCGCGAAGGGGAGCTGTGGCCGGAAGCGGACGTGACGCTGGTTGACCTGGGGCATCTGGCCCGTGAGGGCTACGAGGCGCAGATGGCCCTGACCATGGTCTCGATGACCAACATGATTAACAACATCGCGGAGCGTGACCAGTTTCTGGGCCGGGATATTGTCTTCACGGTGGACGAGGCGCATATCGTCACGGTCAACCCGTTGCTGTCGCCGTATATGACCAAGGTGGTCAAGATGTGGCGTAAGCTCGGGGCCTGGCTGTGGCTGGCCACCCAGAACCTTAAGGACTACCCGGATATTGCCGAAAAAATGCTGAACATGGCGGAATGGTGGATTTGTCTGACCATGCCTCCGGAAGAGGTGAAAGATATCAGCCGTTTCCGCTCGCTCACGCCGGAGCAGGAATCGGTGCTGCTTTCCGCCAGTAAACTGTCGGGCTGTTATACGGAAGGCGTGGTGCTGGCGAAACGGATTGAAGCGCTGTTTCGTGCCGTGCCGCCCAGTCTCTTCCTGGCACTGGGCATGACGGAAAAAGAAGAGAAAGCCGAACGCCGGGCGCTGATGAATGAATTTAACTGCAGCGAACTCGAGGCGGCAAAACGCGTCGCGCAGAATCTGGACCGTCTGCGCGGTCTGACGGAGAAACAACAGGAGCCTGCCACGGTATGATGACACTGAAGTACCCTGAACCCGCCATTCATGAGCACAGTGGCGGTGCGCTTTTCACCCTGTCGCCTCAGGGGGAGCCCGGCGTGCTCCCGGCGACACATCAGCATCTGGTGAGGCTGCGGGCAATGCTCAGACAGCGCCTGACCGGGCCGGTCAAAATGACGTGTCACCCGCACCGGGTGGGACTCAGCAGCAGCGTGGCCATCTATCTTGAGGGAAAGCTGAAGCAGGCGGTAAACATCCTCATCACCGTGACGGGGCAGACGAGCTGGCCACAGGAAGAGGAGTATGCGCATCCGCGCTGGTATATCACGGTGCCGGATTCGGCTGACCTGGTGTACCTGCTGCTGTGGATTAACGGGCTTGACGTATAACTACAGACTTGCCTTCACCAGGGGCATGATTATAAAATGAAAATAACAAAATTTCATACCGGCCGCTGGGGCCGGTTTTTTTATGGTGCTCAGTCTTTCTGGATAATCAGTTGCGCATAAGTTTTGGTGGGGTCAGGAGAATCAGCCTGATCAGTTTGCTGCACAATTTTCCAGCCCTCTTTTGCCAGTTGCGGAATGGTGCCTGACACGCCGCCTCCGCATGTAAAGACGGTATCATCATTCAGAGCGGGATTCGCCGCAGTTCCCGACACTGCCGGCGATTTGCAAACGTGAGCTTCCCCTGCACTGGCAACACCGACGAAAGACAGTGAAATCAGCGCAGTCAGATAAGTAAAGTATTTCATAATCATTTCTCTTGTTTGACTGAAAATGAGTAGTTTTGTTGTATCAAAAAATGGACCAACCAGCTTTAACTTACTGTAGAATCTTATCAAATTCAGCTGGCAAATTTAGGGTTCATGATGGCCACTGCCTCTCTTCGTTACTATACTTATGATGCTAATAATCAAGCCCAGGAGCGCTTGCTTGGTATAGAGAACGTTGAAAATATTGACGAAATTCTCATACCTATCAATGAGAAGAATACACCCATATTCATCACGAAGGCTTTTACTGGCATCGCCAGCAGGCGATGGCGCGTAGAGTTTGTTCTGGGTATAGAAAAGAATATATGGGGAGTATGGTTAAGTGAGAAAGATATAAGTAAAGACGTTTATTTATCCCAGACTATGAAAAAACGAAGCATCACACATGCTGGCGGTATCGTTAAAAGGGGGTGCATCGTTATAGTTGAATTTGGGCATATATATCTTACGCTCAATTTTAGCAACGGGCTCTCCGATAGCTCCCGCTATCCCTGTTATCACCAGTCTGGAGAAATGCACAAAAGGCGCCCTGCTATCGTTGTAAGCGCAGATAAAAGAGGGGTTAAAGTTGTTCCCATCACCTCCCAGGAACCTGATGGACACCTTTATAACAGAGCGATTTTTGAGCTCGAAAGCGCATCGACTACCTATATTTCTGAATTCAAAAGAGATAAACCTTGTTTTGCATTATGTGAGATGATTCAGACAGTTTCCCCCACCCGTATACTTCCTCCTGAAGCAAAAGACATGAAAAGCAGCGATCGCAAGTTTCGTCGTGATGAGTCCTATTACCGAAAGCTCAGCACCAACGACCTTCATGCCCTTGAGGAGGGGTTACTTACTGCAGTTGGGATGGCTTCTCTCCGTAAAAAGAATGATACTTTGTTGGGGGAAAGAGACAGGTTAAAAAACTCGCTGGATGAACAAGATCAGATGCTAGTTAGCACATCTCATGCGCTGGAACAGACCTGCATATTGCATGATGATTTTAAGAAAAGATATGAGGTCCTTGTGCAGCTTTACCTTGCTTCTTCCGGGCATACTTCCCTACAAAGCATAGAAGCTGAAATCTCAGAGTATTTGTAACTTGACGATATCACGGTTTAGTGATGTAATTGGTGTGGGTAGGGATAAAGAGACGGCACTCGCCCTGCGACGCTGAAAAATGCAGGCCGACGAACACAAAATTTGTAAGAACAAAAAAGCCACTCATAGAGTGGCTTTTTTGTTTTCTCTCCCTGGTCCTCCCCCTTCTGTGACCGAACTAAAAACCATTACGCTAATTCTCACATTCTAATTTTCAATTTATTGCGGCTTTTCTGAGCGGCCACGGGCACGCTGTCAGGCGATTCAGTCTGACGGAGCCCGATTCATGAAACTGACCTCTCTTGTTTTCCTGCCGGCTCTGCTGCCGGCATCCGTACTGGCCGGCACGGTCGTCTTCACCGACAGTCAACATCTGCCGACAAATCTGCCGCCGGACGTGCCGGTGGTCCTTCTTGATGGTCCTGACCGGCTGCAGGCCTACATGTTCGGGGAACTGCCTGCAGACCCGCAGCAGGCCGAAGCACAGGTCAGGCAGGTTATGGCATCGCCTGCCTGGCAACAAAAACAGCTGCAGCTGAATGATTCCTATCGCCAGGTGGTCCGGGCCTGGGAACTGGGCATTAAAAAAGTGCCGGCTGTGGTATTTGATGACCGCGATGTGGTGTACGGCACCACGGATGTGGCCGTGGCCACTTCCCTGCGTAACCGGGGAGGTGGTCAGTGAATACAAAACCTTCCCGCATCAGAACCACGGTGCGCTCGCTGGCGGTTGCCACGGTACTGGGTACGGCAACCGCGCCGGCTGCTGTTGCAGCACTTAACACGGCGCAGATTATTGCCAGCGCCGTGTCGCAAAACTGTATCAGCTGGCGTGTCAGTGGCATCTGTTACTGGCTGTTCTGCACCCCCTTTGGCTGCAAGGTGCGCACGTCGGTCAAGGTCACCCACTTCATACCCCAGACAGTCGTTTCAACCTATGTCTCGCCGGGCGGCAACCCGTGGCAGGAAATGGCGTTTGTCAGCCAGACCGCCGGCGGGCTGGAAAGTGCCGTGACCAGCGGGCTTTCCGGTGTTTCTGCCGGAGGAGCCAATCCGGCCGACATGAAAAATCCCGGCCAGCGCAAGTCCGCGGTGCGTTTCAAGTATGCCGATGCGATTGGCCACCCGGCCACCTCCCTGATTGGCGGCAGTATTCCGGGCTATTCCTGTGATACCGCAGCCACCCCGTTAATGCCTTACTTCCTGAGTACGCTGGATTCGGCGGCCTGGCGCACGGGCGTACCGGAGTCCCTGTATCCGGAGGCGCTTGTTCCCGGCCAGCGGGAAATCGGCAGTCAGGCAGCAGCCAATATGTGGGGCAACATCTATCCCCGTTCGGGGTTTATCAGCCAGACCGATGATGACAAAGCCTCTGCCGTGGTGGCGCAGCGTGTGGCAGACATTATCACCCGCGCCGGCCAGCCGCATGTGTATCAGGTGCTTAAGGGCAACCGCCATGACGGGTACTGGCCACCGGGCGAGGTCACGGAAAACACCGGCACGCAAAATCACAAATGGCAGCGGCTGGCTCCCCACATGACTCAGTCATGTGCCGTATTCCCGGACGGGAGCTATACCGCCGCGAGCGATAACAATGAAGCCTTTGCGCTCTGGCAGCCCTACAGCTGCTGCAAAAAGCGCGGGCAGAAATTTCTGGGCAGCACTGATATCTGATGAGGAAAACCGTGAAAAAAACACCTTCATTTTCAGCCGTTCGCGTAAGCCTGCTGCTGACCGGCTCACTGCTGACTGTCCTCCCGGGCGCGCACGCGGCCGATGATGACAATACCATCCTGGGCATGTCCCTGCCGCAGGTGAACAACAGCGCCATCGGTTACGGCAAGTCCGTCGATGGTGCGGTGTCGGACAAGCTCTTCTACACCCTCGGCGGCGGCTCGGTCATTTCCCAGCCGGCCACGCGCGGCAATATGCAGAAGCTGGGGCTGAATACCGGCTGGAGCAGTGACCTGATGTGCGGCAATTTTGACCTGAAAACCACCGTCGGCAACCAGCTCAACGGCGTCACATCCGGCTTTAAAAACCTGATGGGCGACGTGATTCAGGGGGCCACCGGCGCGGTGGCCAGTCTGCCGGCGATGGTCATTCAGCGGGCCAACCCCGGTCTGTATGACATGCTCACCAACGGCGTGCTTCAGGCCAATGTGTCATTCGACAAGGCGCAGCTCAACTGCCAGAACATGGCGAAAAAGATGATGGACTTCAGCGACAGCAGTAACTGGACGCAGCAGGCCATGATGGATGAATACAAGTCTGTTGTGAACAGCGGAGATACTGATGCGGTTCGTGCAGATGAGGCGGGGCGGAAAGTCACCGGCACGTCGGGCAACAACTGGATTGGTGGTCAGAAACGTGGGGGGGCGGGGCAGCCCGCCATCCGTGTCACCCATGACCTTGTTGCTGCCGGCTACAACATGATGAACGGTCTGCCCGTCACGTCTGATTCGACTGTCGGAGAAAGCAGCTGTAACGGTGGCGCATGTTCTAAATTCGGCAGCGCGGAAGAGGCGGCGGCCATGACCGTGAAGGTGCTGGGCGATCGTTCGATGCGCACCTGTGCCAACGCGAGCGAATGTACCAGCGGTGATGCGGATGACCAGCCCGGTACGACCGTTGCCGGCACCGGCTTTGCCCCACTGCTGGAGGAGGCAACCAAAGCCAACGCTGAGCAGCTGGTCAGGCTCGTCAACGGTACGGAAAAGCCCACGGCCGCGAATCTGGCGAAGCTGAAAACAGGCGGACTGCCGGTGACGGCCGGCGTGATAAAAGCCCTGCAGCGTGATCCGGATAATGCTGCCCTGACCGCCCGCCTTGCAGGCGAACTGGCCATGTCTGACACGGTGGAAACGGCGCTGCTGATGCGTCGCATGATGATTACCGGTATGTCGGAGCCGAATGCCGCTGCCCAGCCAAAGGCCATTGATACCGCCGGCCAGCGTATTGAGGCGCTGGATCGGGAAATTGCGGCGCTGAAAAACGAGATGGAGATGAAGCGTGAACTGTCACGTAATTCGGTACTGACCATTATCGACAGGGAGAACCAGCGCGTCGAAACCAACCCGCAGACCCAGTCTGATGACAATACCGACAGTCGCTTCAACCAGATGGCAGCGCCGCAGTCGGCTGAATGAGGGAATAAGGATGCGTAATAAAACGACTGTCAGGAAAGCCCTGACCCGTGCCGGCATCTTCCTCGCCTGCATGGCGCTGTTCATGGTGGTCTCACTGATGATGGCTGACACCGCTATGAAACATCCGACTGAAGCTGCTGCATTCCGGAGCTGGATGCAGTCGACGCGTTACGGCTGGCTGATGTGGCGACTGGCGCTGTATGCGCTGGTCGCCTGGGGTCTCTGGAAAATCCGGCATGCGCCGGGTTTTCGGGAGGCATACCGGCGGCCGCTGCTGCGCATCAGTGTGGTCAGTGTGCTTTTTATCGCGTTGTGTGAGTACGCGATGTTTACCGGTCCGGGAGCCTGACGATGACGACAAACAGCTATCTTGAGTATTTTCTCACGCTGCTCGGCTGGGTGATCAATAACGGCCTGTGGAATGTCCTGCTGGGCACCGGGCTTTTTGTCCTGCCGCTGGCGTTTAAGGTGGTGGGGATCTGGCTGAAGGTCCGTGAAGAAGGGGAGGATGAAGGCAACAAGGGGATGCTGTCGCTGCCCCGTATCGAGAACGCGCTTTATGCTGGCTTCCTGGTGATGATTGCCTGCTGCGTACCGCTGATTAATGTCAGCCTGAGTACGATGCAGTACGATACAACCCGGGCAAAGAGCTGTGGTGTGTGGACGCCAAAAGCGCCGGATGAAAGCGGCTATGCCGGCGTGGTCACCAGTCTCAACGACCAGACGGCCGCAGCACCGGTATGGTGGGTGCTGATTCATAAACTCTCGAAAGGGGTAACCCAGGCGGCGGTGGTGACCATTCCCTGCCGCCCTGACATGCGGCAGATCCGCTTTGAAGTGCAGCATACGCGTATCGACAACAAAGCGCTGGCGCAGGAGCTGCAGGACTTCACCAACGACTGCTATTCGGTTGCGCTGTATCTGTGGAAGCAACAGGACCAGGGACAGACAAAAGATAAAACCACGCTGCGTGATATCGAATGGATTGGCAGCAGTACATTCCTGAGCCGGTATTATCCTTCGTTGCAGTCCAAACTGCCCCGGGCCGCGTTCCCGTGGACCGACAGCCGGGACAGCGGCCGGCCCAATACCGGAAGAGGCGGTTATCCCACCTGCAGCGAGTGGTGGAGCAGTACGGACACCGGTCTGAAAGCTCGCGTGAAGGACCAGGCCGACCCCGATATGTGGCTGCGTATCTCGGCCGCCATGAAAATGTCAGGCTTTAACGACAGTGACTATCAGGAAGCTGTCATACGGCGTCTGGTCAGCCCGGAAAGCCTGACGGTCTCACAGAGTGGCCATGTGTATGCCGGCTATGGCGGCAACGCCGATTTTACCCTGGATAATGCAGCGGCACGCGTGGCGGCTATTGGCGGGACATCTCTCGGCAGTCTGGCGGCATTCCCGGCGTTCGATGCGATGCGACAGGCGCTGCCTATGGTACAGGCCATCGTGTTGATGGCAATGTATGTCATGCTGCCGCTGATCCTGGCCTTTGCGGCCTATGAATTCAAAACGGTAATCACGATTACGTTTGTCATTTTCGCCCTGAACTTCCTGACATTCTGGTGGGAGCTGGCGCGCTGGCTCGACAGCTGGCTGCTGACCGCATTATACAGTTCTGACACACATAGCCGCTTTAATATGGCGGGACTGCAGAACAGCTCAGATGACCTCATTATGAATCTGGTAATGGGGGCGATGTTTATTGTACTGCCTGCAGTATGGTTAGGAGCATTATCTTGGGCGGGAGTAAGAATAGGCGATGTAATCTCTGGGGCACTTAAAACTGGGGTTTCTAAACCTCAAGAAACCGGGGGAGCAGCTGTAGATTCAGTTAAAAAAAGTGTTCGTTTATAATGGCATATTAAGCGAGGCGTGAATGCCTCGCTTAATCTAGTTTCTCAGACGTAATGTCATCAGAACCCGTATAATAACCATATCCATCTTTACCATATCTGTAACCGGGGCCTGTGCTTGAATCATCATCGTCAGGAGCTGACGAGCTGACATTTTTTGCAATGAGGGTAATACATAAAAGAAAGATCAGGCATGCGGAGATAACAAAACCCACTGTCAAAAGCCCTGCTAGTGTGCCGGCAAAAACCAGAACCAAGGGTATATGGCCAATCCATGTAGGTATTCTATTTTTACTTGCCAATGTTACGCAAAATTTATTAAAATTCAGGAGCTTAGCTTTCATTTGCTTATAAAGGATTGCAAGTCTTGCTCCACGATTCCACGCTCGATTTTTTTGAGATTGAGGCATTACATTCCTCCATACCTGGTAAGTCTCAAGACCACTATAGCCATAGCCGGTTTTTTGTGCAATTACCAAGGGCTGTTAGTATCCCCTAGGAAACTAATTAATTCATTAAAACTCATCAGGTTGCTTCATACTATCCAGCCAGGGCTTGTAATCGCTGGATTTCAATCACTATACTGTATGTATAAACAGTATTTTTGGGTTGGGACTAAGATGGCAGACTCTTTAGAGCAACTGGTGGAGAGATATAACCCTCCCGTTAAAAATGATGCGAGTGTACCGGCTTTGCTGATGGTGGCGTACGCCAAACTTCCTGGTGGTGACCGTTCACTGGCATGCGTTCCATTGTTTGGCGATGGAGTCTCCTGCGGTTTCCCTTCTCCAGCACAGGATTATGTCGAAAAACGTCTTTCCCTTGATGACCTTTGCATCCGCTATCCGGAAAGTACCTATCTGGTGCGAGCAGAGGGGGATTCGATGCTTAATGCCGGGATTAAAGACGGTGATTTACTAATAGTGGAGTGTATTCGTGAGGCAAGGCACGGTGACATTGTCATTGCAGCCGTAGATGGGGAGTTTACCTGTAAGAGGCTTCAGCTATTGCCATCGCCAGCTCTGGTCCCGGCTAATCCAGCTTATTCTTCAATCCCCCTTACTGAGGATATAGAAACAGTGGTATTTGGTGTGGTTCGTCATCTCGTACACTCCTTCAAATTCCGGGATGCCTGAGCATGTTTGCGCTGGTCGATGTGAATTCTTTTTATGCTTCATGCGAAACCGTTTTCAGGCCAGACCTCCGTGGCAAACCTGTGGTTGTACTATCCAATAATGATCTGAGTGGTGAGAAGTGTTAGTTAGTTTCGAGCGTTAAATTCTTCAGTTTTGAAGAAATAAATGCTCCGCTATGAGCGAACAGCGGAAGTTCGCATTTGTCATAACAGCCGGGATCCATGACTAAAATTGGCATCTGATAATCAACCGGAAGCAGGTCAGAGCACGCCGCGCATACCTGAAAATGAAAGGCAAAATTGACCTAGTGTCATCAGCCGTACCTGGACTTCCGGGGAGCCGGCCCAACGTGACATCCTTTGGCCGTTAATCATTGTCAGCCCTGTCTACTGCTAAAACCGACAGGGCAATCCTGCAAAGCAATACGAGGGCAGCGATCAGGCATCCAGACTCTCCCGTAAGGACTGAATAAACAGCTCCATTGCTGGCGTAATGACCTTACCTGAGTGATGAGCACACACTGCAGAAAGGGTTTCAGGGCGTGGTGACAGAGGAAGTTCTTGCAACAGTCCGGCACGCAGCTCTTTCTCCACCGTGAATCGCGGTAAGTACGTCACGCCTGTATTAGCCATCACGCACTGCTTAATGCTTTCAATGCTGATGAGTTCAATGGTGGAGTCAATCGTTATTTTTCTTTGTCTGAGGACAGATTCAAACATCAGACGGAATACACATTGTTTTTCATTAATAATGAAACTAACGGGGATATGCTGATTTCCCCGAGTGAAATCAACCAGTGCTAATTCGGGAGAGGCAACGAGCACGAGAGGATGTTCGCCATAGTTTTCCATAATGAGAGAAGCATCATTGCCCACACGATAGAAAATCCCCAAATCAATTTCATTGGCCAGCAAGCTGTCACGGATTGTATAACAGTTCTGGGATTGCAGAGACAGCAACACATTCGGCGCTCTTTTCTTAAAACTCTTCAGCACCTGCGGGATCTTGTAGGAGAGCAGCGTCTCGCCCACGGCAAGGCGCAATTCACCTTCCGGTTCATCGTTTCGCTGGACAGCCTGCTTAATGCTATTTATAACGACCATCATTTCATGAATATGGGGCATCATATTCCTGGCGGCATCCGTTGGCACCATGCGGCGACCAATTTTTTCAAACAGCTGAACGCCGTATTCGGCCTCAAGTTGTCTGATCTGAAATGTAACCGTTGACTGCGTACAGCAAAGTTTACTGGCTGCTTTGGCAAACGATCCTTCTTCCAGAATGGTCCTGAGGGTTAACAAACGACGTAAGTCCAAGATTGTCTCCTGTGAAGTATTCATAATGTTGAATCATGAATGCGAAAACATTCAATATTTTTTCTTATTGGCATCCTCTAAATTAAAAAAAAAGAGGAGTTATTATGTCACTTTCAATTGCTGGCGCTTTTTTGGCTTATACTTTCATCACTGCACTTACCCCAGGTCCTAATAACATTCTGGCTCTGAGCTGCGTGCATACTCACGGGTTTCATAAAAGCCTACGTCCACTGGCTGGCATGGGGGCTGGATTTCTCATTATTATGCTCCTGTGCGCATTATTTACCGTGGCGATAACCCGGACACTGCCTTCCGTAACCCACTGGCTGACTTGGTTAGGCGTGATTTATATTCTCTGGCTGGCACTGAAAATAGCCCGAAGCCAGCCTGCAAATAACACCCGTTCTGACGTCCCACTGAGCTTCAGAACCAGTTTTTTACTGCAGTTTGCGAATGTAAAAATCATCCTTTATGGAGTAACGGCGCTCTCTACTTTCGTCATTCCCTATACCAGCAGTCAGGTCTGGATTATTCTGATCAGCGTTCTGCTGGCTTTGATCGGTGTTTTTGGCAACCTCTGCTGGGCGGCAGCAGGACACCTTTTTCAGGCGCTTCTTCGCCAGCACGGTCGCATGGTCAATAGGATCCTTGCAGGGGCACTGGTACTGGTCGCAGTGGATATGTTGTTGTGAAACACATACAGTTCGCTTGATCCTGTTCCCGTCATTTCAGTCGGATAAACTGACAACAGTTCTGATGTCAGTTTATCCCCCAGGGCTATAGCCCTAATGTTATGCCACGGGTTTACCCGGTATAACATGCCCCAGTAATGCCTGCACGGGGGCAGTTTTAATGTCATTGTCAAACTGGCTGACGCTGTTCAGCCTGTCGATTTGTGCCTCTGTGAGATTCGCCCCTGAAAACCCCACATTACTGACGTACTGCGCCTGGGTCCGGGGGCCAATAATAGGGATACATTCCTGTGCAGCAACCCAGGCAATAGCTACCTGGTCCGGGCTTGCCCCGTTTTCAGTGGCTATAGCCAGAACCTCGTCAAGAATGGCGCTCCGCTGTTCGTTGTTTTCCGCCTGGAATACCTTTCCGCCCATCCCTTCTGCCCTGCCTTTTTCACCGGCGCGGTATTTGCCTGTGAGCATTCCACCGCCCAGCGGGGACCAGGTTATGGGTGTTATCTGCAGCGCCTGACAGGCTTTCAGCATGTCACGTTCGGGCTGACGTGAAACCAGACTGTACTGGAACTGAGAGGCGACAATCGGCACCGCGCGAGACAGCTCGGCAAGCGTTGCTGCGCGTGCCAGCCGCCAGGCCGAAAAATTGGACAAACCGGCGTAAAGAATTTTTCCGGCTCTGGACAGATCTTCAAGCCCCCGTACCAGTTCTTCTGACGGCGTAATATCGTCAGGATGATGAACCCAGTATAAATCGATACGATCGGTTTTAAGCCGCTTCAGACTCGACTCCACCGAAGACACCATCGCCCGGCGACTGTTGCCTGTAACCAGCCCGCCAGCTGCTTTAGATGCGCCGCTCGAATATTTTGTCGCAAGAAAGAAATTCTCTCTGCGTCCCTGAAGGAGGGCCCCCAGAAACTCTTCTGATTCACCGAACTGATACACATCAGCCGTATCTATAAAGTTACCGCCATCCTCTGCAAAAGCATCTAAAATCGCCCGACTTTCGTCTAACGATGCGCCGTATCCCCACCGCATGCCAAAATTTGCCGTTCCCAGGGCTACTGAAGAGACTCGAACGCCTGTATTGCCAAGGATCTGATATTTCACATTGTCACCTCTTGCTTATGTTTATGATTTACCATGTCTTTGAAGGAGACCCGGATTAGCGGGTATATGCCCATATATCATCTTATTCTTTTACGCTGACAACCTGCAATTCAGATTTGGTGAAAAATGTTCTGCAGCGCCATGACGTTGTCCGCGCCAAGACGTTCTTCAATGATGTGCTGGCAGCGCTGCCAGGACGGAAACGCGTCTCTGATAAGCGCTTCACCTTCAGGGGTGATAGAGACCTGCTGCTGCCTTTTGTCCATACCATCACGGTCAACCTGCAACCACCCCTGACGCGCCAGAACGGTGACGTTTCGTCCTACCGTAGAACGATCCAGCCCGGCGATATCACCGAGCCGGGTAAGGCTTACGGGATTATTGTTTATCACCAGCCTCATCAACGAATACTGAGCAATATTGATGCCATAGGCATCCAGCTCGGCATCGTAAATCGCGGTCATCTTACGTGTGAAATCACGCAGATTTTTACAGTAGCAGGGAGAACTCATATCCAGTGCCCATATCAAGATCAGATAACAAAAGGGATTTAAGAGCATATACCCGCATTAGATCTGAGTCCAGAATGCGACACCGGAAAATAAACATTTGATGCAGTGACTCCCTGGCTGAACCCGAAGGTTTATTGACCTGCTGGAAAGTGTTGACGCTGATCGCAATATGTGGGTATATACACGTATATTGTTATACCCGTAGTCAGCGGACAGCGCTTTGTTCAGAGAGGAAACATGGCCATTAATTCATCAACCATAGCATCGAGTTCACCGTCACGTATTCACCCGGCTGGCCTGCTTTCAATCGGGCTGGGCAGCATCCTGAGCTCACTGGACTTATTTGTCGTCAATCTTGCCTTCCCGTCGATCAGCCGAAGTTTTCCCGAACACCCCGAGGCCACACTGTCATTGATTCTGACGATCTTCTCAGTCTGTTTTGCCTCCACTCTGGTGCTGAGCGGCCGTTTTGCTGACCGGTACGGCCGACGGACTATTTTCTCGGTAGGTCTGGCCCTGTTTGGTCTGTCGAGCCTGCTCTGCGGGCTGGCGCCCACGCTCTGGATACTCATCGCCGCGCGGGCAATACAGGGGGTTGCTGCGGCCATGCTCATCCCGACAAGCCTTGGGCTACTACTGGGTGCATATCCTCAGGAGAAGCATAAGCAGATGATCGGGTTCTGGGCAGCCACCGGCTCGGTTGCGGCCGCGGCGGGCCCTGTCCTGGGTGGCTTTCTGGTTCAGGCGGACTGGCATCTGATTTTCTTCATCAACGTGCCCATCGTGATTGGGGCTCT
Source organism: Enterobacter sp. WCHEn045836 (assembly GCF_003965585.1). Lineage (NCBI taxonomy): Bacteria > Pseudomonadati > Pseudomonadota > Gammaproteobacteria > Enterobacterales > Enterobacteriaceae > Enterobacter > Enterobacter sp. WCHEn045836. The sequence goes on along the minus strand of NZ_RXPT01000024.1, from coordinate 7,720 downwards.
CATCTGTACCCGATACCTGAAAGAAAGTGCACCGCATACCGGGCCTGCCCCCGATATTGCTGGAAGCGTACTCCTGACGTCAGGAATAGCTCTCCTCACCGCCACCATAGCTCATACTTCGGAATGGGCCACCCACAAAGCCGCTATTTTCGCGGGAAGTATGGGAGCCATCGTCGTTCTGACGGTATTTGTGTACCACTGCCTGAAATCCTCCCGTCCTCTTCTCGACCTGAGTCTGTTCCATTCCCGGGCTTTCACAACGGCAACAATAGGCATGGGATGTTTTTATATGAGTTTTGCCGTTATGTTACTTGGCGGCACGATGTTTCTGACCCAGGCATGGCACCTGACCGCCGCACAGGCAGGTCTTGCTTTTGCTGCGGGACCCGGCACCGCCGTTGTCGCCTCGCTGCTTATCGGGAGGGTAAAGGCCACTCCACAGAACCTTGCTGTCGCAGGCTCCGTACTGTACTTCCTGAGTGGACTCTGGTGGTTTTTAACGCTCAGCGACCATACCGATAATGCCTGGTTACTGAACTATTTGCCCGGACTGATTATGACCGGACTCGGTGCGGGTATCGCGCAGACGGGCTTTATTGCAGGTGCGGTTTCCGGGCTTCCGGCCCATATGTATTCGACAGGAACAGGGCTGATCAACACCTCACGCCAGATTGGTGCGGCGATCGGCGTTGCGCTTTTTGTTGCTCTAAGCGGTAAAGCTGCTGCACCCGAATCCTTCCATGCAGCCTGGCTGCTGATGAGCCTGTGTGGCCTTATTGCGGCGCTGTCGGCGAATTACCTGCGCCGCAAAATTTCCCCGAAAAAGTAAATGCCTCAGCAACACGGGAGCAAGTCAATGTCCGCTCCTGGCACAAAGCTGACAGTTCGTCAGCAGAGCGTTCTGGCTACATCAGTGACGAAATCCCCCAGGTCAGCATAAGAATCATCGTCAGTCGGCGGGGATTGTTTTTATCCCGGGTTTCTTGGATAGCATTCTGCCCCAGTGGTTGTTCACTGTGGAGTATTCGGCATTGTTCAGTTGTGTGGTGGCAGGGTTGGTTTGGCTATTGTGCAAAGTTCACAATCCTGGCTGAGTTCCCTTAAGGTGATTTGCTATTCCGAACAGCTATTCAGAGCTCAAATCCTGCCGCGTTGAGTTCCTCAGTTATCCAGGTAATGAAGGCTTTAACTTTGGTTTTCTGTTCGCTGGTGTGTGGCATTACCAGATGGTGGGCATTTACAGCCATACTGAGATCGTCTTTAAACACAGGCTGTAAATATTGCTTGCGTAAGCTCTCACCTGCCAACAGGTTGCTTTCTAGAATAACACCCAATCCCATTTTTGCCGCTTCGATACTCATATACGACCGATCAAAATTGAATATGAAATTTTTATTGTAGTTATGCAGCCTGTGCCATGAGAACCAGTTGTTCCAGTTAATCAGTGTACTATCCGAATGGATGAGATCGCATGATAACAGGTCTTCAACCGTTTCGATGGGGTGCTTCTCCCTCCAGGCGTTTGAGGCGTATGGATGCATTCTTTCGTTTCGGATAGTTTTTACCACGAGTGTCGGCCATTGTGGAAGACCATGACGAATGTCTATATCAATGTTGTCGCGTGAAAACTGAATGCTTTCATAAGAGCAGGTTAAACTAATTTTCAGTTCAGGCCACGCCTTGCGAAATTTATCGAGCCTGGGCATTAGCCAGAGCAAACCAAAGCTGGGAGCCGAATGGATACGCAAATAATCCTGGTGAATGTCATTAATCACCTGACTGGTCGCCTGCCCGATGATATTCAGTGCGCCTGACACCTCCTTAAGATAACGCTGACCAATAGCTGTCAGCGTCACGCCTTTACTACTTCGGGATAATAATTTTTTACCTAAATAATGCTCAAGACCTGCAATCTGATGGCTGACGGCAGAAGCCGTAATGTTAAGATTCTCAGCAGCAATATTCAGATTTCCGGTATCAGCGACTTCTATAAATGTCCGGATGTTACGTAACGAAGGAACTGGCAACATCTTATTGGATAAGGAGGAGCTCATCATTCAATTCCTTCATTACGTATTAAGGGAAGGTCAGATAAACAGTAACGGAACGATTAATCAATTGTTTCGTCAGATTTTGTAGTAGAACACTGAGCTACAAGAACATAATGTGAGATATGTCACATTATAATTATGCTGGAAATAGTGGGAACTTGAAGGTAGTCATAAATCAAATTTTTCTCAATCGGAATTGAGGTATTTTAAATGCCATATTTAGAGCGCGTTGTTATATTCCCTCCGAAGGTCTGAAAAAGCGTGTTACGGCGACGTACACAAAAGTTAAAAAAATAAAGAGGATACCCTATGTCACGTATAGATACCGTTGTCTGTACCGACACCAGGAAGACAAAGTATCGTTTTGTCGTATTAACGATGATTTTCTTGGTGTATGCAATAAATTACGCCGACAGAACGAACATCGGCGCGGTACTGCCGTTTATTATTGATGAGTTCCATATCAACAACTTTGAAGCCGGGGCCATCGCCAGTATGTTTTTCCTCGGCTATGCGGTAAGCCAGATCCCGGCCGGTTTTTTTATTGCCAGACGTGGTACCCGGGGCTTGGTATCGCTGTCAATTTTTGGCTTTTCCGCTTTTACCTGGCTGATGGGTACCGTGAACTCCGTTTTTAGCCTGAAGATGGTGCGTCTGGGGCTGGGACTTAGCGAAGGGCCATGTCCGGTTGGTCTGGCTTCAACAATTAATAACTGGTTCCCGCCGAAAGAGAAAGCCACGGCAACGGGCGTTTACATTGCTGCCACTATGTTTGCGCCGATTATCGTCCCCCCTCTGGCGGTATGGATTGCAGTTACCTGGGGCTGGCGGTGGGTCTTTTTTTCCTTTGCGATACCGGGAATTGTAGCAGCAGTAGCCTGGTACCTGCTGGTTAAGTCGAAACCTTCAGAGAGCGGATTTGTTTCGCAAAGCGAGCTGGAAGAGATCAATGCCGGGCGCGAAACCGATAATAACTCCGTACGCGAAAATATATTAATTGCCGACCGCTTCATCTGGCTTGATAAAATCATTCGGGTAAAAAAAATAGCACCTATCGATACGGTGAAAGGATTATTCACCTCCAAAAATATTCTTGGTGACTGCCTGGCCTATTTTATGATGGTCAGCGTATTGTACGGATTATTAACGTGGATCCCGCTGTATTTAGTTAAAGAGCGTGGTTTTGATGTGATGAGCATGGGTTTTGTGGCAACTATGCCGTGCATCGGCGGATTTATTGGCGCTATTGGCGGAGGCTGGATCTCGGATAAAGTGTTAGGCCGCCGGCGTAAACCCACCATGATGTTCACCGCGATTTCAACCGTGGTCATGATGCTAATTATGCTGAATATCCCGGCCAGTACACTGGCGGTATGTACTGGATTATTTTTTGTCGGTTTATGTCTGAATATTGGCTGGCCAGCGTTTACTGCCTACGGCATGGCCGTTTCGGACAGTAAAACCTATCCGATTGCCTCTTCTGTTATTAATACCGGCGGTAACCTTGGCGGCTTCGTAGCCCCAATGGTCGCGGGTTTCTTACTTGACCAGACTGGCAACTTTAATTCTGTATTTACCTATTTTGGTATTTGCGCAGCAATTTGCCTGGTGGTTATTCTCTTCCTCGATGAGCCACAATAACTGAAATTTCCCTGTCAATTAATATGACGTCATGTCATGGAGCGAAAATATGTTATTAAAAAATAAAGTAGCCATTATTACCGGTGCGGCCTCCGCACGAGGTTTAGGTTTTGCCACCGCAAAATTATTTGCCGAGAACGGCGCGAAAGTGGTCATTATCGACCTCAATGGCGAAGCCAGCAAAGCCGCTGCGGCGGCCCTGGGCGAAGGCCATCTCGGTCTTGCGGCGAACGTCGCCGATGAAGTTCAGGTGCAGGCGGCAACAGAACAGATTCTGGCGAAATATGGCCGGGTCGATGTGCTGGTGAATAACGCGGGCATTACCCAGCCGCTGAAGCTGATGGATATCAAGCGCGAGAACTATGACGCGGTACTGGATGTCAGCCTGCGAGGCACGTTGCTCATGTCGCAGGCGGTTATCCCGGCGATGCGGGCGCAAAAATCTGGCAGCATCGTCTGTATCTCTTCGGTTTCCGCCCAGCGCGGTGGCGGTATCTTCGGTGGTCCGCACTACAGTGCCGCAAAAGCCGGAGTGCTCGGCCTGGCGCGGGCGATGGCGCGCGAGCTTGGTCCGGATAACGTCCGCGTTAACTGCATCACCCCGGGGCTGATTCAGACCGATATCACCGCCGGCAAGCTGACCGACGACATGACGACCAACATCCTCGCCGGGATCCCGATGAACCGTCTGGGTGATGCGGTGGATATCGCGCGCGCCGCCCTTTTCCTCGGCAGCGATCTCTCTTCCTACTCGACCGGTATCACCCTGGACGTGAACGGCGGCATGTTAATCCACTAAGCGAGGCAATCAGATGAAGATGACAGAAACACAACAAGTTGCCGCGGCGGCGTGGCGTATCCGTCGCTATGCCCTGCAAATGGGCGAGGTTCAGGGACAGGGCTACATCGGCCAGGCGTTAGGCTATGCCGATGTGCTGGCCACCGCGTTCAGCCACGCGATGCGCTTCCGTCCGGAAGAGCCGGAGTGGGAAGGTCGCGACCGCTTCCTGCTCTCGCACGGTCATTACGCCATCGCCTATTATGCGGCGCTGCTGGAAGCGGGGATTATCCCTGAAGAGGAGCTGGAAACCTACGGCTCTGACGACAGCCGCCTGCCGATGTCGGGAATGGCAACCTATACGGCGGGGATGGAGATGTCCGGCGGCTCGCTGGGACAGGGGCTCTCCATTGCCGTCGGGATGGCGCTCGGCCTGAAGCATAAAGGCAGCCCATCCAGGGTTTATAACTCCATGTCGGATGGGGAACTGGACGAAGGTTCAACCTGGGAAGCGGCGATGTCGGCAGCCCACTACGGTCTGACTAACCTGATAAATATCGTTGATGTGAACAAACAGCAGGCGGACGGCGATTCTCGCAAAATCCTTGGCTTTGAGCCACTGCATGAAAAATGGGCTGCCTTTGGCTGGTACGTGCAGCGCGTGGACGGCAACGATCTGGCGGCAGTGATGACCGCCTTCGACAATGCAAAAAATCATGCGGGCAACCAGCCGCGGGTCATTTTATGCGACACGCTGATGGGCAAAGGGGTGCCGTTCCTTGAAACCCGCGATAAAAACCATTTTATCCGCGTCGATGCCGACGAATGGCAAAAAGCGATTGCGGTGCTGGATGCCAACAAACCGGAAGGAGTGCTGTAATGAGCCAGAGTAAACCACGCTTAAAAACGTCGGCGATGATTGCCTCTATTGCTGATGAAGGCCAGGCGACCGTTTCTGCACCGTTTGGCGTCGCACTTTCGAAGCTGGCGGCGCAGCGACCGGATATCGTCGGGATGACCGCGGACCTGTCAAAGTATACCGATCTGCATATTTTCGCCCAGGCCTTTCCGGATCGCTTCTTCCAGATGGGAATGGCAGAGCAACTGCTGATGGGGGCCGCCGGGGGAATGGCGAAGGAGGGATTTATTCCCTTCGCCACCACATATGCCGCTTTTGCCACCCGTCGCGCCTATGATTTTATCCATCAGGTCATCGCCGAAGAGCATCTGAACGTGAAGATCTGCGCGGCGCTGCCAGGCCTGACCACCGGCTACGGGCCGAGCCATCAGGCAACGGAAGATCTGGCGATTATGCGCGGTATCCCCGGCATGGTCATCGTCGATCCCTGCGATGCGCTGGAGATAGAGCAGGCGGTACCGGCAATTGCCGACCACGACGGACCGGTGTATATGCGCCTGCTGCGCGGTAAGGTGCCACTGGTGCTCGATAAATATGATTATCAGTTTGAGCTGGGCAAGGCGAAGCTGCTGGAGGACGGTAACGATGTACTGATTATCTCTTCCGGATTGATGACCATGCGCGCCCTCGAGGCGGTTGAAAAACTGCGGGCCGATAATATTAGCGCTGCGGTGCTTCATGTCCCCACCATCAAACCGCTTGATGAAAAAACGATCGTTGCGCAGGCGTCGAAGCCCGGTCGTCTGGTGGTGACCGCGGAAAACCACACTTCGGTCGGCGGGCTGGGGGAGGCAGTTGCTGCGCTGCTGATGCGTAAAGGCGTACGCTGCGAGCTGGATACCGTCGGTCTGCCTGACGAATTCCTGCTGGCCGGCGCGCTTCCGACACTGCACGACCGCTACGGCATCTCCACCACGAAGATGGTCGAAAAAATTAAGCACCGCCTGCGTTAATCGCTTTCGCCGCCGCGTTCAGCGGCGGCACTTCCCTGTTCCGGTCGAGGTTACCATGTCGATTAATTCCCTTGAAGAATTAAACGCGCTGGTTGCGCGCGTCAAAAAAGCTCAGCGTCAGTACGCGGGTTTTACGCAACAACAGGTAGACAAAATCTTCCGCGCGGCCGCTCTGGCTGCTGCAGATGCCCGAATCCCTCTCGCTAAAATGGCCGTTGCCGAATCCGGCATGGGTATCGTTGAAGATAAAGTGATCAAAAACCACTTTGCTTCTGAGTATATCTACAACGCCTATAAAGATGAGAAAACCTGCGGCGTGCTGTCTGAAGACGATACATTCGGTACTATCACCATTGCAGAACCGATCGGCATCATTTGCGGTATCGTTCCAACCACTAACCCAACGTCTACCGCTATCTTCAAATCGCTTATCAGCCTGAAGACCCGTAACGCAATTATCTTCTCTCCACATCCACGTGCTAAAGATGCGACAAACAAAGCAGCAGATATCGTTCTGCAGGCCGCAATCGCAGCTGGCGCACCAAAAGATCTGATTGGCTGGATTGATCAGCCGTCCGTTGAACTGTCTAACGCACTGATGCATCACCCTGACATTAACCTGATCCTGGCGACCGGTGGTCCTGGTATGGTTAAAGCAGCGTACAGCTCCGGTAAACCAGCTATCGGCGTAGGCGCGGGTAACACTCCTGTTGTTATCGACGAAACGGCTGATATCAAACGTGCTGTTGCTTCTGTTCTGATGTCCAAAACCTTCGACAACGGTGTTATCTGTGCTTCTGAACAGTCTGTTGTTGTGGTTGATTCCGTTTACGATGCCGTTCGTGAACGTTTCGCCAGCCACGGTGGCTATCTGCTGCAAGGTAAAGAGCTGAAAGCTGTTCAGGACATCATCCTGAAAAATGGCGCACTGAACGCCGCTATCGTTGGTCAGCCAGCGTACAAAATTGCAGAGCTTGCAGGCTTTACCGTTCCGGCTACCACTAAGATCCTGATCGGTGAAGTAACCGTTGTTGACGAAAGCGAGCCATTTGCTCACGAAAAACTCTCCCCGACGCTGGCAATGTACCGTGCAAAAGATTTCGACGACGCGGTAGAGAAAGCAGAGGAACTGGTCGCCATGGGCGGTATTGGTCACACCTCCTGCCTGTACACCGACCAGGACAACCAGTCAGAACGTGTTGCTCACTTCGGTCAGAAGATGAAAACCGCACGTATCCTGATTAACACCCCGGCTTCTCAGGGTGGTATCGGTGACCTGTACAACTTTAAACTCGCACCTTCCCTGACTCTGGGTTGTGGTTCCTGGGGTGGTAACTCCATCTCTGAAAACGTTGGTCCAAAACACCTGATCAACAAA
>NZ_RXPT01000023.1:0-81189 GCF_003965585.1 Enterobacter sp. WCHEn045836 | reverse complement strand
TAATCCGGTGGTTACAGCAGTCTTCGGTGGAGCGGTAGTTCAGTCGGTTAGAATACCTGCCTGTCACGCAGGGGGTCGCGGGTTCGAGTCCCGTCCGTTCCGCCACTTATAAAGACATTAAGCCTGCCTCGCGGCGGGCTTAATGGTAAAAAACTTTAGGGGCGTAGCTCAGTTGGTAGAGCACCGGTCTCCAAAACCGGGTGTCGCGAGTTCGAGTCTCTCCGCCCCTGCCATATATAATCCTTTGCTTCGGCAAAGGATTTTTTTTACCTGAAAAACGGTAAAAAATACCCCTTCTGAATATGCTGCCTGCATCCCTGCAGGCTTATGCATCAATCGATGATATTGATTTTTAGCAGATCTTTTATCTGTGTTTGCTTGTCACTGTTTTGCAGCCAAATCGCATACAGCGGTCTGGAAAGCGTGGTGGAATCCAGCACGGTATGGAGTCCGGATTGACTATCTGCCCAGCGTACAGGTAACCAGGTGCAACCCTTCAGTAATGCGAGTTGTTGACAGGCGATCTCCGCTGAACTGGTCGTGAGTTGTGGCACATCATCAGGCGCGATCAACCCAGCCTCATGTTGTTGAAAATCCGGCCCCCACTCAAGACGTAAATAACTCAGGTCTGCCTTCATCATCGAAGGGGCAGAAGCATAGAGTGCCAGGCTGAACTGTCCAACAATCTGGCTGCTAAATTCGTCCATCTTGGGAGCTTCAGTCGTGATCAGAAGATCCAGCTGACGTTCGTGGAGTTGCTTAACAAGCGACTGACGTTGCGCAATTCTGGCTTCGAATTGCAAATGGCTGTGCGAATGATATAGCCGGGTAAGCCATTGACTGAGCATGCATTCCCACAATGATGCGCTGGCGCCAATAGAAAACTCATTGTGCCTGGACGTATGAGACACCTCTTTGCGGGCCGCCTGCCAGGTATTCATCAACGTTTCTGCATAGGGAAGCAGTTTCTCGCCGGCTGGCGTCAAACGGATGTTGTTACGATGGCGGGTAAAAAGATTCACACCTAATTGATTTTCCAGCTGTCGAATACGAAAACTGACTGCTGACTGCGTCAGATAAAGGGCTTCAGCTGCTCGCCCGAAGTGGCGAGTCCTGCTCACTTCAAGGAAAGTTTTTAGCAATTCCGTATCCACATCTTTCTCCACAAAATTATTTGTCGTTATGATTTAAATGTTTTGTTTTACACTCTGTCAAGCGTAACTAATACTCCGCGCCATAAATAGCTCGGCCAAAGAATTAGGAGCGTGTAGGATGGCGGAAAGCTTTACGACGACTAATCGTTTTTTCGACAATAAAAATTATCCACGCGGGTTCTCTCGTCACGGCGATTTCACCATCAAAGAGGCGCAATTGCTTGAGCGTCATGGTTATGCCTTTAACGAGCTGGATCTGGGTAAACGTGAGCCTGCGACTGAAGACGAAAAACAGTTCGTTGCTGTTTGTCGCGGTGAGCGTGAGCCGCAGTCTGAAGCGGAACGTGTATGGATCAAGTACATGGCACGCATCAAGCGTCCAAAGCGTTTCCATACGCTGTCTGGCGGTAAGCCGCAGATGGAAGGTGCGGAAGACTACACCGAGTCTGACGACTAAGTTGATGAGAAAAGGAGCTTCGGCTCCTTTTTTTATGCCAGTAATTTTTGCAGGTGCAGCAACAACCGATCTATGGCGCGATAGCTCAGCGCTTCCTGCAGATGGTGTCTTTCAATCTCTGAGTCTCCTTCCACATCGGCAATGGTGCGAGCCACTTTCAGTAGGCGCTGCCATGCACGGATCGAAAGCCCAAATCGCGTCAATGTCTCCTCAAGCCAGCAGGCATCCTCAGCCTTAAGATGGCAAAACTGCCGAATCTCAGCATTGTCCAGACGGGCATTTAGCTTACGTTGACGTGCGTACTGTCGTGCCTGTGAGGCGATGACCCGCTTGCGTACTTCAGCTGTGCTTTCACCACGCACAGTCGTCTGGCTAAGCAAACCGGGAGGAGGTAAAGGGATCTCCAGGGATAAATCAAAACGATCGAGGAAAGGACCCGACAGCTTCCCCAGATAGCGCAGCGTTTGCTCAGGCGTGCAGCGATTATGATTCCCCTGATAATGGCCTGATGGGCTGGGATTCATGGCGGCAACCAGTTGGAATTGTGCCGGGTAGCTTATTTTAGCGCGCGTGCGGGAGATATGGATTTCTCCCGATTCGATGGGTTCCCGCAGCGCATCCAGAACGCGGCGTTCAAACTCAGGCAGCTCATCGAGGAACAGGATGCCATTGTGTGCCAGCGAGATCTCTCCCGGCCCCGGAATGGAGCCACCGCCGACCATGGCCGTCAGGGAGGCACTATGATGTGGAGAGCGAAAAGGCCGACGTCGCCACTGTTTGTGCAACGAGGCAGAACTCACCAGGCTGTATATCGCAGCGCTTTCAAGTGCCTCATGATTATTGAGTGGCGGCAATAACCCGTTCAGCCTGCTCGCCAGCATGGTTTTCCCCGTTCCCGGCGGCCCTATCAGCAACAGGTTGTGTCCCCCGGCAGCGGTGATCTCCAGCGCCCGCTTCCCCTGCACCTGCCCGATAATATCGCTGAGGTCATCCGGACTTTCTGGCAGGATATCTTCCGTTTCTTCCGGTTCAGACAGCTCATGTCGGCCTTCAAGGTATGCGCAGACCTCCTGCAAATGCCCCGCGACCAGGCAACCTTTCTCCGCAATCAGGCTCACTTCTGAGGCATTTTCATTGGCTACAATAATTTGTCGACCGGCATGAATGGCTTCCAGCGCACCAGAGATGGCGCCAGGAACGCCTCTTAACGCGCCTGTAAGCGCCAGTTCGCCAATGAACTCGTACGAGCCTAGCCTCGCTGTGTTGAGCTGCTCAGAGGCTGCGAGAAGCGCAATAGCGATAGGTAAATCGTATCGTCCGCCCTCCTTGGGCAGATCTGCGGGAGCAAGATTGATCGTGATCTTCTTTGCAGGGAAGGTATAACCGCTATTGATAATTGCGCTGCGTACCCGATCCCTGGCTTCTTTGACCGTGGTTTCTGGCAAGCCGACAAGCGTTAGCCCAGGGAGCCCATTACTCAGATGAACCTCTACAGAAATAAGCGGTGCCTTTACTCCGATAGCCGCGCGCGTATAAACAACTGACAGTGACATAAGCACCTCCTCAGTGAGTCACTATGTCAGTATTGATTTTGCCTGTTGAGCGTCATTTGGCTTATTTACGACACTCATTCCTGCTTTTTAGCGACATACTGCAACTATTTCATTCATTCGGAAGCCATCTCGCAAAGAGAAGGACGGAACGCTGCAGAGCGCTAAAACACACCCAAAAAATGAAAAATATTCACTATCTAATTTCCTTATATAAAACAACGCTTTTCAGGAATATGATTTGCCTGCTAATCAAATCCGTCATAAATAAATCTTGTGTTTGGTTTAATAACTGTGATAACTCTTTAGGTATTCCTTCGAACAAGATGCAAAAAGAACTGAAAATGACAGCCCTTCTACGAGTGATTAGCCTGGTCGTGATTAGCGTGGTGGTGATTATTATCCCACCGTGCGGGGCTGCACTTGGACGAGGAAAGGCTTAGAAATCAAGCCTTAACGAACTAAGACCCCCGCACCGAAAGGTCCGGGGGTTTTTTTATGACTAAAAAACTTAAACGAGGAGCAGAGAATGACAAATAGCACAAAATTCTGTTTCTCCCGATTTATGACGGGGAACTAACTATGAATGGGGCACAGTGGGTAGTACATGCGTTGCGCGCACAGGGAGTCGAAACGGTCTTCGGTTATCCGGGAGGCGCAATTATGCCGATTTACGATGCACTGTATGACGGCGGCGTGGAACACCTGTTGTGCCGACACGAGCAGGGCGCAGCCATGGCGGCCATTGGCTATGCACGTGCCACCGGTAAAACGGGTGTCTGCATGGCAACGTCTGGACCGGGCGCCACAAACCTGATTACCGGTCTGGCTGATGCACTGCTCGACTCTGTTCCCGTTGTCGCAATTACTGGCCAGGTGGCTTCGCCGTTCATCGGTACCGATGCCTTCCAGGAAGTCGATGTGCTCGGCTTGTCGCTGGCCTGCACCAAACACAGTTTCCTCGTGCAGTCCCTCGAAGAACTGCCGGGCGTGATGGCGGAAGCGTTCCGTATTGCCAGCTCTGGCCGTCCTGGCCCGGTTCTGGTGGATATCCCGAAAGACATCCAGGTCGCAGTCGGCGAACTGGAACCGCACTTCTCCACCGTGGAGAGCGACGATGCGTTCCCGCATGCGGAAGTCGAAGAAGCGCGTCGGATGCTGGCGCAGGCAACCCAGCCGATGCTGTATGTCGGCGGCGGCGTCGGCATGGCACAGGCGGTTCCGGCCCTGCGCGAGTTTATCGCAGTGACGCAAATGCCAGCCACCTGCACGCTGAAAGGGTTGGGGGCCGTCGATGCTGACTACCCATACTACCTGGGCATGCTGGGGATGCACGGTACCAAAGCGGCAAACCTGGCGGTGCAGGAGTGTGATTTACTGATTGCCGTCGGTGCCCGTTTTGACGATCGCGTGACCGGCAAGCTGAATACCTTCGCGCCAAACGCCAAAGTTATCCATATGGATATCGACCCGGCGGAGATGAACAAACTGCGTCAGGCGCATGTTGCGCTGCAGGGCGATCTCAACACGCTGCTGCCGGCGTTACAGCAACCTTTGAATATCCGCGAGTGGCGCCAGCACACGGCTGAAATGCGTGCCGGGCACGCCTGGCGTTACGACCATCCGGGTGAGGCCATCTATGCGCCGCTGCTGTTGAAGCAGTTGTCTGACCGTAAACCGGCAGACAGCGTAGTGACGACCGATGTCGGCCAGCATCAGATGTGGTCTGCGCAGCACATGACCTACACCCGCCCGGAAAACTTCATCACCTCCAGCGGATTAGGCACGATGGGCTTCGGTCTGCCTGCCGCGGTGGGTGCTCAGGTTGCGCGCCCGAACGATACGGTCATCTGTATCTCCGGTGACGGCTCCTTCATGATGAACGTTCAGGAGTTGGGCACCGTTAAGCGTAAACAATTGCCGCTGAAGATCGTGTTGCTCGATAACCAGCGTTTAGGGATGGTGCGCCAGTGGCAGCAGCTGTTCTTCGAGGAGCGCTACAGCGAGACCACCCTGACTGACAACCCCGATTTCCTCACTCTGGCCAGCGCCTTTGGCATCCCTGGACAGCACATCACCCGTAAAGACCAGGTTGAAGCGGCACTCGACACCATGCTGTCAAGCGAAGGGCCTTACCTGCTTCATGTCTCAATCGACGAGCTTGAGAACGTCTGGCCGTTGGTACCGCCAGGTGCCAGTAACTCACAAATGCTGGAGAAATTATCATGATGCAACATCAGGTCGCCGTTCAGGCTCGCTTCAATCCAGAAACATTAGAGCGCGTTTTGCGCGTGGTCCGTCATCGTGGCTTTCAGATTTGCTCTATGAATATGGAGACGGCCACTGACGCCCAAAACATCAGTATCGAATTAACCGTTGCCAGTCCGCGCCCGGTCGACTTACTGTTTAGTCAGTTATCAAAGCTGGTAGATGTTGCCCATGTTGCCATCTGTCAGAGCACAACCACATCACAACAAATCCGCGCCTGAGCGTGACAGGAAGAGAAAATGACGACAAAAAAAGCTGATTACATTTGGTTCAATGGTGAGATGGTTCGTTGGGAGGACGCGAAGGTCCACGTGATGTCCCATGCGCTGCACTACGGTACGTCTGTGTTTGAAGGCATCCGTTGCTACGACTCTCACAAAGGGCCAGTGGTGTTCCGTCATCGTGAACACATGCAGCGTTTGCATGACTCAGCCAAAATTTATCGTTTCCCGGTTTCTCAAAGTGTTGATGAACTGATGGAAGCCTGCCGCGAGGTGATTCGTAAGAACAACCTCACCAGCGCTTATATTCGACCGCTGGTGTTCGTGGGTGATGTGGGGATGGGCGTTAACCCGCCAGCCGGTTATACCACTGACGTGATCATTGCTGCGTTCCCGTGGGGGGCGTACCTGGGTGCAGAAGCGCTGGAGCAGGGGATCGACGCAATGGTCTCGTCCTGGAACCGCGTGGCGCCTAACACCATCCCAACTGCGGCCAAGGCGGGCGGGAACTACCTCTCCTCACTGCTGGTTGGCAGCGAAGCGCGCCGCCACGGCTATCAGGAAGGCATCGCGCTGGATGTGAACGGTTATATCTCTGAAGGCGCAGGTGAAAACCTGTTTGAAGTGAAAGATGGCATCCTGTTCACCCCGCCGTTTACCTCTTCAGCCCTGCCGGGAATTACCCGTGACGCCATCATTAAGCTGGCGAAAGATCTGGGTATCGAAGTGCGTGAGCAGGTTCTGTCCCGTGAATCCCTGTATCTGGCCGATGAAGTCTTTATGTCCGGTACTGCGGCTGAGATCACGCCGGTTCGCAGCGTAGATGGTATCCAGGTGGGGGCAGGCCGCTGTGGTCCGGTCACCAAACGTATTCAGCAAGCCTTCTTCGGCCTCTTCACTGGTGAAACAGAAGACAAATACGGCTGGTTGGATCAGGTTAATCAATAAGCATAAATATGGGACGGCACGCACCGTCCCATTTAATAGTCAGACGGGAGTAAATAAAGCATGCCTAAGTATCGTTCCGCCACCACCACTCATGGCCGTAATATGGCCGGTGCCCGCGCACTGTGGCGCGCCACCGGGATGACCGACGCTGATTTCGGTAAACCGATTATCGCCGTGGTGAACTCCTTCACCCAGTTTGTGCCGGGCCATGTGCACCTGCGCGATCTCGGTAAACTGGTTGCCGGGCAAATTGAAGCTGCGGGCGGTGTGGCGAAAGAATTCAACACCATTGCGGTGGATGACGGTATCGCAATGGGGCACGGGGGCATGCTCTATTCACTGCCGTCGCGCGAGCTGATTGCCGACTCGGTGGAATACATGGTTAACGCTCACTGTGCGGATGCCATGGTCTGTATCTCCAACTGCGACAAAATCACCCCGGGGATGCTGATGGCCTCCCTGCGTCTGAACATTCCGGTGATCTTCGTTTCCGGTGGCCCGATGGAAGCGGGTAAAACCAAGCTTTCTGACAAAATCATCAAGCTCGACCTCGTCGATGCGATGATTCAGGGGGCGGATCCGAAAGTGTCTGATGAGCAGAGTAACCAGGTGGAACGCTCCGCGTGCCCAACCTGCGGCTCCTGTTCCGGGATGTTCACCGCCAACTCCATGAACTGCCTGACCGAGGCGCTGGGCCTCTCTCAGCCGGGCAACGGCTCGCTGCTGGCGACGCACGCTGACCGTAAAGCGTTGTTCCTCAACGCCGGTAAGCGCATTGTTGAGCTGACCAAACGTTACTACGAGCAGGACGATGCCAGCGCGCTGCCGCGCAACATCGCCAGTAAGGCGGCGTTCGAAAACGCCATGACGCTGGATATCGCCATGGGCGGTTCTACCAATACCGTCCTGCACCTGCTGGCCGCCGCGCAGGAAGCCGAAATCGACTTCACCATGAATGACATCGATAAGCTGTCCCGCAAAGTGCCACAGCTGTGTAAAGTCGCGCCAAGTACCCAGAAATATCACATGGAAGACGTCCACCGCGCGGGTGGCGTCATCGGTATTCTCGGCGAGCTGGATCGCGCCGGATTGCTGAACCGCGATGTGAAGAACGTTCTCGGTCTGACGTTGCCGCAGACGCTGGATAAATATGACGTGATGCTGACCCAGGACGAGGCGGTGAAAAATATGTTCCGTGCGGGTCCGGCCGGTATTCGTACCACGCAGGCCTTCTCGCAGGATTGCCGCTGGGACACCCTGGATGATGACCGTGCCGAAGGGTGCATCCGTTCGCTGGAGCACGCCTACAGCAAAGACGGCGGTCTGGCTGTGCTGTACGGCAACTTTGCGGAAAACGGCTGTATCGTAAAAACCGCAGGCGTGGATGACAGCATCCTCAAATTTACCGGCCCGGCCAAAGTGTACGAGAGCCAGGACGAGGCGGTAGACGCCATCCTGGGCGGCAAAGTCGTGGAAGGCGACGTGGTGGTCATCCGTTACGAAGGGCCAAAAGGCGGGCCGGGCATGCAGGAGATGCTCTACCCAACCACCTTCCTGAAATCGATGGGCCTCGGTAAAGCGTGTGCGTTGATCACCGACGGACGTTTCTCCGGCGGTACGTCCGGCCTCTCCATCGGCCACGTATCACCGGAAGCGGCGAGCGGCGGCAATATCGCGATCATCGAAGACGGTGACCTGATTGAAATCGACATTCCGAATCGCGGGATCCAGCTCAAGCTGAGCGATCAGGAGATCGCGGCTCGTCGTGAAGCACAGGAAGCGCGCGGCGATAAAGCCTGGACGCCGAAGGACCGCCAGCGTGAAGTCTCCTTCGCCCTGCGCGCTTACGCGAGCCTGGCGACCAGTGCAGACAAAGGCGCGGTACGCGATAAATCGAAACTTGGGGGCTAATGATGGCCGAGTCACAACCCTTATCCGCCGCCCCAGAGGGGGCGGAATATCTCCGGGCAGTACTACGCGCGCCGGTCTATGAAGCGGTGCAGGTCACCCCGCTGCAGAAAATGGAAAAACTCTCTTCGCGCCTCGACAACGTGATTCTGGTGAAGCGCGAAGACCGTCAGCCGGTGCACAGCTTCAAGCTGCGCGGGGCCTACGCGATGATGGCCGGGTTGACCGACGAGCAAAAAGCACGCGGCGTGATTACCGCGTCGGCGGGCAACCACGCGCAGGGTGTGGCGTTCTCGTCTGCCCGTTTGGGGTTGAAAGCGTTGATCGTGATGCCGGTTGCCACGGCAGATATCAAAGTGGATGCGGTGCGTGGCTTCGGTGGCGAAGTGCTGCTCCACGGCGCTAACTTTGACGAAGCAAAAGCCAAAGCGATCGAGCTGGCGCAGCAGCAGGGCTTTACCTGGGTACCGCCGTTCGATCATCCGATGGTGATTGCAGGACAAGGTACCCTGGCGCTGGAACTGCTGCAGCAGGATGCCCATCTTGACCGTGTATTCGTTCCGGTGGGCGGTGGTGGTTTAGCCGCAGGCGTGGCGGTGCTGATCAAACAGCTGATGCCGCAGATTAAAGTGATTGCCGTGGAAGCGGAAGATTCAGCCTGCCTGAAGGCCGCACTGGATGCGGGTCATCCGGTCGATCTTCCGCGCGTTGGGCTTTTTGCCGAAGGCGTGGCGGTGAAACGTATTGGCGACGAAACCTTCCGCCTGTGCCAGGAGTATCTTGATGACATCGTCACCGTCGATAGCGACGCAATCTGCGCGGCGATGAAAGATCTGTTCGAGGATGTTCGTGCGGTGGCGGAACCGTCCGGCGCGCTGGCGCTGGCAGGAATGAAGAAATATATCGCCCAGCATAATATTCGCGGCGAGCGTCTGGCGCACGTGCTCTCGGGTGCTAACGTCAACTTCCACGGTCTGCGCTACGTTTCTGAGCGCTGCGAGCTGGGGGAGCAGCGTGAGGCCCTGCTGGCGGTGACCATTCCGGAAGAGAAGGGGAGCTTCCTGAAGTTCTGCCAGCTGCTCGGTGGCCGTTCGGTAACGGAGTTCAACTACCGTTTTGCCGATGCGAAAGACGCCTGCATTTTTGTCGGTGTGCGTTTAAGCCGCGGTCTGGAAGAGCGCAAAGAGATCCTCAACCTGCTGCATGAAGGCGGCTACAGCGTGGTCGATCTCTCTGACGATGAGATGGCGAAACTGCACGTGCGTTATATGGTCGGCGGTCGTCCGTCGAAGCCGCTTAAGGAACGTCTCTACAGCTTTGAGTTCCCGGAATCACCGGGCGCGTTGCTGAAGTTCCTGCATACGCTGGGTACGCACTGGAACATCTCCCTGTTCCACTATCGCAGCCATGGCACCGATTACGGTCGCGTGCTGGCAGCGTTTGAGCTGGCCGAGCACGAGCCGGATTTCGAAACGCGCCTGAACGAACTGGGCTATGAGTGCCATGATGAAACCCACAACCCGGCGTTCCGCTTCTTCCTGGCGGGCTAAGGGGAGGTCTGCGTGTAGGTCGGGTAAGCGTAGCGCCACCCGACTTTAATGGTTCGGCAATATCTTCCAGAACGCATCAATAAGCGGCTCATGCAGCCGCTTTTTTTGTGCGCACACGCCAAGCTCGAACGGCGTCTTCTCGTCGCTGCGCTCCAGAATCATCACGCGATTGCGCACCGGTTCCGGGCTGTTTTCCAGCACCACTTCCGGCAGCAGCGCCACGCCGCAGCCAAGCGCCACCATCGAGACCATCGCCTCATGTCCACCCACCGTCGCGTAAATCGACGGATTACTGATTTTCTGACGACGGAACCAGAGTTCGATACGGCGTCGCACCGGCCCCTGATCGGCCATGATAAACGGCACCGATGACCAGTCCGGCTTTTCCACCGACACCTGATTACGCACCGGGCAGGGTAGCGCCGGGGCGATCAGCACCACCGCCAGGTTCTCCAGCATGGAGAATGCCACCGCGCCCGGCAGGGTTTCCGGTTTCCCGGCAATGGCCAGATCCGCTTCACCGGTCACCACTTTTTCCATGGCGTCGGCGGCATCGCCGGTAGTGAGCTTAATTTCAACCGAAGGATGCTCCGCGCGGAAGCGGTCAAGGATGGGGGGAAGATGGCTATAGGCGGCCGTTACAGAACAGAAAATATGCAGCTCGCCGGACAAAGACGGCCCTTTCTGATCGATGGTATGTCGTAGCTGCTGGTACTGCAGCAACGTCTGCTGAGCAAAGACTCGTAGTTCTTCGCCCGCTTCCGTGAGGGTAACGGTGCGATTATCCCGCACAAACAGGGGCTGGCCGAGGTCTTCTTCAAGGCGCTGGATCTGGCGTGAAAGCGTGGATGGGCTGACGTGCATGGCCCGGGCGCTACGGCCAAAATGGCGACTTTCTGCCAGATGCAAAAACATTTTCAGATCGCGTAAATCCACGGATTTCACTCCCCCTTTTTACATTGCAGATATTGCAACGTGATGTTGTGAATATATCAATTTCCGCAATACATTTCCTGCTGTAATGTGGGTACATTCTCGCTGAAACGCGAACCGAACAATAAGACACACAACATCACGAGGTATCACCCATGGCTAACTACTTTAATACACTGAACTTGCGCCAGCAGCTGGCGCAGCTGGGCAAATGCCGCTTCATGGCGCGCGATGAATTTGCCGATGGCGCGAGCTACCTTCAGGGTAAAAAAGTGGTCATCGTCGGCTGTGGCGCGCAGGGTCTGAACCAGGGCCTGAACATGCGTGACTCCGGTCTGGATATCTCTTACGCCCTGCGTAAAGAAGCGATTGCTGAAAAACGCGCTTCCTGGCGTAAAGCGACCGAAAACGGTTTCAAAGTGGGTACCTACGAAGAGCTGATCCCGCAGGCGGATCTGGTTGTTAACCTGACGCCAGACAAACAGCACTCTGACGTTGTGCGCTCCGTGCAGCCGCTGATGAAAGACGGCGCTGCGCTGGGTTACTCCCACGGCTTCAACATCGTTGAAGTGGGCGAGCAGATCCGTAAAGACATCACCGTAGTGATGGTGGCACCGAAGTGTCCGGGTACGGAAGTGCGTGAAGAGTACAAGCGTGGCTTCGGCGTGCCGACCCTGATCGCCGTTCACCCGGAAAACGATCCGAAAGGCGAAGGCATGGCGATTGCCAAAGCATGGGCAGCGGCGACCGGTGGCCACCGTGCGGGCGTTCTGGAATCGTCCTTCGTGGCTGAAGTGAAATCTGACCTGATGGGCGAGCAGACCATTCTGTGCGGCATGCTGCAGGCCGGTTCACTGCTGTGCTTCGATAAGCTGGTGGAAGAGGGTACCGACCCGGCATACGCAGAAAAACTGATTCAGTTCGGCTGGGAAACCATCACCGAAGCGCTGAAGCAGGGCGGTATCACGCTGATGATGGATCGTCTGTCCAACCCGGCGAAGCTGCGTGCTTTCGCACTGTCTGAACAGCTGAAAACCATCATGGCGCCGCTGTTCCAGAAACATATGGACGACATCATCTCCGGCGAATTCTCTTCCGGCATGATGGCGGACTGGGCGAATGATGATAAGAAACTGCTGACCTGGCGTGAAGAGACCGGTAAGACCGCGTTCGAAACTGCGCCACAGTATGAAGGTAAAATCGGCGAGCAAGAGTACTTCGACAAAGGCGTACTGATGATCGCGATGGTGAAAGCGGGTGTTGAGCTGGCGTTCGAAACCATGGTGGATTCCGGCATCATCGAAGAGTCTGCATACTACGAATCACTGCACGAGCTGCCGCTGATCGCGAACACCATCGCCCGTAAGCGTCTGTACGAAATGAACGTGGTTATCTCTGATACCGCTGAGTACGGCAACTACCTGTTCTCTTATGCGTGCGTACCGCTGCTGAAAGAGTTCATGACCACCCTGCAGCCGGGCGATCTGGGCAAAGCCATTGCGGAAGGTGCGGTAGACAACGCGCTGCTGCGCGATGTGAACGAAGCGATTCGCAGCCACCAGATCGAGAAAGTAGGTCACAAACTGCGTGGCTACATGACCGATATGAAACGTATCGCGGTAGCGGGTTAACACCCTCGTCGGGTGGCGCTTCGCTTACCCGACCTACAAAACGCTAAGACGTAGGCCGGGTAAGGCGTAGCCGCCACCCGGCTTTTTATTTGCGATACAAAACCTTGATCACATGATAACCGAACTGCGTATGCAGTGGGCCAGTCGGCTCCAGTACCGGGCAGGAGAAGACCACTTTGTCGAACGCCGGAACCATCTGACCCTGACGGAATTCACCTAAGTCACCGCCGCGTTTGCCTGACGGGCAAATGGAGTGCTTCTTCGCCAGCTTGCCGAAGTCGGCGCCGTTTTTGATCTGCTCCAGAAGATCCAGAGCCAGTTTCTCTTCTTTAACAAGGATATGCAGTGCTGCTGCTGTTTTTGCCATGATCGTGCCTTGAGTGGTATGGATTAGGCTCGCTATACTACCACGCTGTTATTCTCCCCTCCTGACTTTCATTGAGTGATCATTTATGCGTTTAAACCCCGGACAACAACAAGCTGTCGAATTTGTCACCGGACCGTGTCTGGTGCTGGCGGGGGCTGGCTCCGGTAAAACCCGAGTGATCACGAACAAAATCGCCCACCTGATCCGCGGCTGTGGGTATCAGGCCCGGCACATTGCAGCGGTGACCTTTACCAACAAAGCGGCGCGCGAAATGAAAGAGCGTGTCGGCCAGACGCTGGGGCGTAAAGAGGCGCGAGGCCTGATGATCTCGACGTTCCACACGCTGGGGCTGGATATCATCAAACGCGAATACGCGGCGCTGGGGATGAAATCCAACTTCTCGCTCTTCGACGACACCGATCAGGTGGCATTGCTCAAGGAGCTCACCGAGGGGCTGATCGAAGATGACAAAGTGCTGTTGCAGCAGCTGATCTCGACGATCTCCAACTGGAAAAACGATCTGATGACCCCCGCTCAGGCGGCGGCGAGCGCCAAAGGTGAGCGGGATCGGATCTTCGCTCACTGCTACGGTCTGTACGATGCACATATGAAAGCGTGTAACGTGCTGGATTTTGACGATCTGATCCTGCTGCCCACGCTGCTGTTGCAGCGTAATGAAGAGGTGCGCGAGCGCTGGCAGAATAAGATCCGCTACCTGCTGGTGGATGAATACCAGGACACCAACACCAGTCAGTATGAGCTGGTGAAGCTGCTGGTGGGACAGCGTGCGCGTTTCACCGTGGTAGGCGATGATGACCAGTCAATCTACTCCTGGCGCGGTGCGCGCCCACAAAACCTGGTGCTGCTGAGCAAAGATTTTCCGGCGCTGCAGGTGATCAAGCTGGAACAGAACTACCGCTCCTCCGGGCGCATCCTGAAAGCGGCAAATATCCTGATTGCCAATAACCCGCACGTCTTCGAAAAACGCCTGTTCTCTGAACTCGGTTATGGCACAGAACTAAAAGTGCTCAGTGCCAACAACGAAGAGCATGAAGCGGAGCGCGTGACGGGCGAACTCATTGCGCACCACTTCGTCAATAAAACGGAATATAAAGATTACGCGATCCTCTATCGCGGCAACCACCAGTCGCGCGTCTTTGAAAAGATGCTGATGCAGAACCGCATCCCGTACAAAATTTCGGGTGGAACTTCGTTCTTCTCGCGGCCTGAAATCAAAGATCTGCTGGCCTATCTGCGCGTGCTGACTAACCCGGATGATGACAGCGCGTTTTTGCGTATCGTGAACACCCCGAAACGTGAAATTGGCCCGGCGACGCTGCAAAAGCTCGGAGAATGGGCGATGACGCGCAACAAAAGCCTGTTCACCGCCAGCTTCGACATGGGGCTGAGCCAGACGTTAACCGGGCGCGGTTATGATTCGTTAACCCGCTTTACCCACTGGCTTGGTGAAGTCCAGCGTCTGGCGGAGCGTGAACCGGTTGCCGCCGTTCGCGATCTGATCCACGGCATCGACTACGAGTCCTGGCTGTATGAAACCTCTGCCAGCCCGAAGGCGGCGGAGATGCGCATGAAAAACGTTAACCAGCTGTTCAGCTGGATGACGGAAATGCTGGAAGGTTCTGAAATCGACGAGCCGATGACCCTGACTCAGGTCGTCACCCGCTTTACGCTGCGCGACATGATGGAGCGCGGTGAGAGCGAAGAGGAGGCCGATCAGGTACAGCTGATGACGCTGCATGCGTCAAAAGGGCTGGAATTCCCGTATGTCTATCTGGTCGGTATGGAAGAGGGCTTACTGCCGCACCAGAGCAGCATTGATGAAGATAACGTCGATGAAGAGCGTCGTCTGGCCTATGTGGGGATCACCCGTGCGCAGAAAGAGCTGACGTTCACGCTGTGCAAAGAGCGCAGACAGTACGGTGAGCTGGTGCGCCCGGAACCGAGCCGTTTCTTGCTGGAACTGCCGCAGGACGATCTGATCTGGGAACAGGAACGCAAAGTCATTACCGCAGAAGAACGGATGCACAAAGGCCAGGCTAACGTCGCGAACATTCGCGCGATGCTGGCAAAAGCCAAAGAGAAGGGATAAGAATGTGCTGGCCGGGTATGGCGAAGCCGCCACCCGGCAATGTACAGCGTGTTATTTCACTTCAAGCGCCCAGTGCACATAGCTCTGCCACTGGCACTCCTGCTCAATCATCTCTGCCCCAAGCGGGTGATTATCAATCCAGTGTTCCGGCAGCGTCAGCGACAGTCTTTCGTCATCCGCCACCAGACGAATGTTGGGCAGCAAATCATCGCGACGTCGGCTGGCAAACAGAATTGCCAGACGCAGCAGGCGACACAGATGCTCGGCCACGCGCGGCGGCACAGCGTTTTGCTGATGTAACGAGGAGAGGTCAACGGCGTTGGTCTGGTTTAACAGTAACGTTGCCAGCAGTTTCTTTTGTGCCGGCGTGTAACCCGGCAGATCGAGATTACGCACCAGCCAGGCTGCGTGCAGCGGCGCCTGCTTATACTCGACGCTCAGACCAATTTCATGCAGCGCACAGGCACTTAGCAACAAATCGCGGCTTAAGGGTTCAATATCCCAGCTGTTCTTAACCTGATCGGCAAACAAAGAGGCCAGTTGTCCCACCCGTTGCGCTTGATCGGTATCGACAATAAAGCGGCGCTGTACGTTACGCAGAGTGCGGGTACGAATATCCTGATCAACTGAAAGATGCAGCATTCCGTAGACCAGACCTTCACGCAGCGCGCCGCCAGCCAGCGTCATACACTGGATGTTCAGTTCGGTAAAAATGGCGATCAAAATGGCCAGGCCACTCGGGAAGACCAGCGCGCGTTCCAGCGTCAGGCCCTCTATCTCCAGCTCTTCCAGACGACCACACTGAATCGCGCGCTGTTTCAGCTGCTGGAGTTTGGTCAGCGTGATCCGCTCGTCCATCCCCTGGGCCATCATGATTTCCTGCAACGCCTGCACGGTACCTGAAGCACCTACGCAGACTTTCCAGCCGTGATAGCGCAGTT
Source organism: Enterobacter sp. WCHEn045836 (assembly GCF_003965585.1). Lineage (NCBI taxonomy): Bacteria > Pseudomonadati > Pseudomonadota > Gammaproteobacteria > Enterobacterales > Enterobacteriaceae > Enterobacter > Enterobacter sp. WCHEn045836. The sequence continues at coordinate 65,151 of NZ_RXPT01000023.1, read as the reverse complement.
CGTCCATCACCGGACGTAACACCTCGCGGGCGGCATTTTCCGCTTCATCGAAGTTCTCTTTGCCCAGATTTCGGTCAGCAAAGTAGCGCTCAAGCCAGGTCACACAGCCCATCGACAGGCTGAACAGCGAAGTCGCCTGCGCACCCGTGCCGGTGACGAGCTCGGTGCTGGCACCCCCGATATCCACGACCAGACGGCGATCGTCGCCCCCCGTCGTGTGCGCAACCCCCTGATAGATCAGACGCGCTTCTTCTTCACCGCTGATAACCTGAACCGGGCACCCGAGAATTTCCTGCGCTTTGGCAATAAAATCCACGGCATTTACTGCCAGGCGCAGCGTCGCGGTGGCGACAACGGTAATTTGCGAATGGGGGATATCCTGCAGGCGTTCGGCAAAGAGACGCAGACACTGCCAGCCACGTTCCATGGCTTCGGGAGAGAGATAATTATCGCTGCTCAGGCCCGCCGCGAGGCGGACCTTGCGCTTAATGCGCGTCAGCGTTTGTATGCTTCCCGCCACCTCGCGCACAACCAGCATATGAAAACTATTCGAACCGAGATCAATTGCCGCATAAAGCGAGGTGGAGCTGAGCATATTTTCTTAACCTGAACGACGACGATTACGCGGTGCGCCAGAACGACGCGGGCCATTACCGGAGCGGGCGCGGGTAAGGCGCTTAGGCGGCGGCAGTTCGCTTAACAGCGCATCCGGATTGTATTTACTCTGTGGAATAGAGTGACCAATGTAGGTCTCAATCGCCGGAAGATTCAGCGCGTATTCTTCACACGCAAGGCTAATAGAGTGACCGCTTGCGCCCGCACGACCAGTACGACCAATGCGGTGTACGTAATCTTCGCAGTCATCCGGCAGGTCATAGTTGAAGACGTGCGTGACGGCGGGAATGTGCAGACCACGTGCTGCCACGTCAGTTGCGACCAGAATATCAAGATCGCCACGGGTAAATTCGTCGAGAATACGCAGGCGTTTTTTCTGTGCGACATCGCCGGTCAGCAGACCCACACGGTGACCATCCGCAGCCAGATGGCCCCAGATATCTTCACAGCGGTGTTTCGTGTTCGCGAAGATAATGGCGCGATCTGGCCACTCTTCTTCGATCAGCGTCTGCAGCAGGCGCATTTTCTCTTCATTGGAGGGATAGAAGAGCTCTTCTTTAATGCGGTGACCTGTTTTCTGCTCCGGTTCCACTTCCACATATTCGGCGTTGTTCATCTGCTCGAACGCCAGCTCGCGTACGCGATAAGAAAGGGTCGCGGAGAACAGCATGTTCAGACGCTGATTTGCCGGCGGCATGCGACGGAACAGCCAGCGGATGTCTTTAATGAAGCCCAGATCGTACATGCGGTCGGCTTCATCCAGCACCACAACCTGGATTGCGCCAAGGTTAATGTGGTTCTGTTTTGCATAGTCGATAAGACGGCCAGTGGTTCCGATCAGGATATCCACGCCGCTTTCCAGCACTTTCAGCTGCTTATCGTAGCCATCGCCGCCGTAAGCCAGGCCGATCTTCAGGCCAGTCGCCTGCGTCAGGGGTTCAGCGTCTGCGTGGATCTGTACCGCCAGTTCTCGCGTCGGAGCCATGATAAGCGCGCGCGGCTGGTTAACTTTGCGGTCTGCAATCGCTGGATGAGAAAGTAAATAATGAAACGTTGACGTTAAAAACGCCATCGTTTTGCCAGTACCGGTTTGCGCCTGCCCTGCTACATCACGACCGGCCAGCGTCAGCGGCAGGGCGAGAGCCTGAATGGGCGTGCAGTTATGAAACCCTTTATTTTCAAGGGCTTCAATCACTTTTGGGTGCAGGGCGAAGTCGGAAAACTTCTGTTCTGTTAAATGTGTTTTGCTCATAGTGTGGTAGAATATCAGCTTACTATTGCTTTACGAAAGCGTATCCGGTGAAATAAAGTCAACCTTTAGTTGGTTAATGCGACATCAACACGTCGTTGATGAAGGCGAAACCAACGCACCAGGCTTATTCCTGTGGAGTTATATATGAGCGATAAAATTATTCACCTGACTGACGACAGTTTTGACACGGACGTACTTAAGGCTGACGGGCTGACCCTCGTCGATTTCTGGGCTGAATGGTGTGGTCCTTGCAAAATGATCGCCCCGATTCTGGATGAGATCGCTGACGAATATCAGGGCAAACTGACCGTTGCCAAGCTGAACATCGACCAGAACCCGGGCACCGCGCCAAAATACGGCATCCGTGGCATCCCGACTCTGCTGCTGTTCAAAAATGGCGAAGTGGCGGCGACCAAAGTGGGCGCACTGTCCAAAGGTCAACTGAAAGAGTTCCTCGACGCTAACCTGGCGTAAGGTTTCTCCGCTGCGCGTCCAGAGTCCTAAATGATCTGCAACTCTGGACGCCCGGCTTAAGTCGTGCTAAGTTAGCTATGACTTCGTTTTAAACATATCTTGTTGTTTGAATCTTGTTTTACCCGAAACTTCCCGTTGTTAACATAAACAGTGCGTGAAGTGGCTAAATTCCGGGCTTGTCACTCAATCCGTCTTGTCGTTTCAGATCTGCGTTCTTTCCCTGTGACCAGACAGCGAACAGACATGAGTTGATGGCCGCTAAACAGGCATGGATGACCCTGCCATACCATTCACAACATTAAGTTCGAGAATCACCCCGAGTTTAAGAACCCACACCATTATGAATCTTACCGAATTAAAGAATACGCCGGTTTCTGAGCTGATCACTCTCGGCGAAAATATGGGACTGGAAAACCAGGCTCGTATGCGCAAGCAGGACATCATTTTCGCCATCCTGAAGCAGCACGCTAAGAGTGGCGAAGATATCTTTGGCGACGGTGTGCTGGAGATATTGCAAGACGGATTTGGTTTCCTCCGCTCTGCAGACAGCTCCTACCTCGCCGGCCCTGACGACATCTACGTATCCCCCAGCCAAATCCGCCGTTTCAACCTCCGCACTGGTGACACCATTTCAGGTAAGATTCGTCCTCCAAAAGAGGGTGAACGCTACTTTGCGCTGTTGAAAGTTAACGAAGTTAACTACGACAAACCGGAAAACTCGCGTAATAAGATCCTCTTTGAGAACTTAACGCCTCTGCACGCGAACTCTCGTCTGCGTATGGAGCGTGGTAACGGTTCTACCGAAGACTTAACCGCACGCGTTCTGGATCTGGCTTCGCCAATTGGTCGTGGTCAACGTGGTCTGATTGTGGCACCGCCAAAAGCGGGTAAAACCATGCTGCTGCAGAATATCGCGCAGAGCATTGCCTACAACCATCCTGACTGTGTGCTGATGGTACTGCTGATTGACGAGCGTCCGGAAGAAGTGACCGAGATGCAGCGTCTGGTGAAGGGTGAAGTTGTGGCTTCTACCTTTGACGAGCCGGCATCCCGTCACGTTCAGGTTGCGGAAATGGTGATCGAGAAGGCGAAACGCCTGGTTGAGCACAAGAAAGACGTTATCATTCTGCTCGACTCCATCACCCGTCTGGCGCGTGCCTACAACACCGTGGTCCCGGCTTCCGGTAAAGTACTGACCGGTGGTGTGGATGCTAACGCCCTGCATCGTCCTAAGCGCTTCTTCGGTGCTGCACGTAATGTGGAAGAGGGCGGTAGCCTGACCATCATCGCGACGGCGCTGATCGATACCGGCTCCAAAATGGACGAAGTTATCTACGAAGAGTTTAAAGGGACAGGCAACATGGAACTGCACCTCTCTCGTAAGATTGCGGAAAAACGTGTCTTCCCGGCTATCGACTACAACCGCTCCGGTACCCGTAAGGAAGAGCTGCTCACCACTCAGGAAGAGCTGCAGAAAATGTGGATCCTGCGCAAAATCATCCATCCGATGGGTGAAATCGACGCAATGGAGTTCCTCATTAACAAACTGGCGATGACCAAAACCAACGACGATTTCTTCGACATGATGAAGCGCTCGTAACGCAAATAAAGCCAGTGAACGCCACGTTTTTACGTGGCGTTTTTCTTTTATGGACTATACGCTATTACCACACACTCCCAATTTTGACCGGTCGGTGCGACAATAGGACCGTTTGTACAGTCAAAGAAATAATTGATTGAAAAATATACAAAGGGAGTTGTAAGAAGCCACCTTTAATACTTCTGAGGCGGAGGCTTCATGGTTATACTTCCGGGACTAACATTTGTTGAGAGCAATCCATTGTGAATCTACTCACCGCCGTTACTGAGCTGATCAGTATTTTTTTATTCACAACCTGTTTTTTGTTCATTGCGCGTAAGGTGGCAAAAAGAATAGGGTTGGTGGATAAACCTAATTTTCGTAAACGTCATCAGGGACTTATTCCTCTGGTGGGAGGGATTTCTGTTTACGCTGGCATTTGTTTCACGTTTGGCATTGCGGATTATTATATTCCACACGCCGCCCTCTATCTTGCCTGTGCGGGTGTCCTGGTTCTCGTTGGGGCACTGGATGACCGATTCGATATCGCGGTGAAGATCCGCGCCACCGTCCAGGCGGCGATTGGCGTGATTATGATGGTCGTTGGCGGACTTTACCTGAGAAGCCTCGGTTATGTGTTTGGCCCCTGGGAGTTAGTCCTGGGTCCATTTGGCTTCTTCCTGACGCTGTTTGCTGTCTGGGCTGCGATTAACGCTTTCAACATGGTGGACGGTATTGACGGTCTGCTCGGCGGGTTGTCTTCGGTTTCCTTTGCCGCTATCGGCATCATTCTCTGGTTTGATGGTCAGTACAGTTTGTCAATGTGGTGCTTCGCCATGATTGCCGCCATCCTGCCTTATATTCTCCTGAACCTCGGTGCGCTGGGGCGTCGCTATAAAGTCTTTATGGGTGATGCGGGCAGTACACTCATTGGTTTTACGGTTATCTGGATTTTGCTGGAAACCACGCAGGGTAAAACTCATCCGATTAGCCCTGTGACGGCCTTGTGGATCATTGCCATCCCATTAATGGATATGGTGGCGATTATGTATCGCCGTCTGCGTAAAGGAATGAGTCCTTTCTCTCCCGACCGTCAGCATATTCATCATCTCATCATGCGCGCGGGCTTTACCTCTCGTCAGGCGTTTGTCCTGATTACCCTTGCCGCTGCTATTCTGGCCGCGATTGGCGTCGCTGCAGAATATGCGCATTTCATTCCAGAATGGGTAATGTTGGTATTATTCTTGCTAGCGTTTTTCCTGTACGGCTACTGCATCAAGCGCGCATGGAAAGTGGCGCGATTCATTAAACGTCTTAAACGCAGGATGCGTCGTAACAATGACAAAAACACAACATTAACTAAGTAAAACCGGGACTATGATGACTCAACCGTTGGCGGGAGCGAAATCAGTGGTAACTGAGAATGAACTGGATATTCGGGGTTTGTTTCGCGTGTTATGGGCAGGCAAACTTTGGATTGCGGGGATCGCGCTGGGGTTCGCACTGTTAGCGCTGGCCTACACCTTCTTTGCAAAACAAGAGTGGAGCGCCACGGCAATTACAGACAGACCAACGGTTAACATGCTTGGCGGGTTTTATTCCCAGCAGCAGTTCCTGCGTAACCTGGATATCAAGGCGAATCTGGCGACTCCCGATCAGGTTTCCGTCATGGATGAGGCGTATAAAGAGTTTGTGATGCAACTGGCCTCCTGGGACACGCGTCGTGATTTCTGGAGCCAGACGGACTATTACAAGCAACGCATGGTGGGCAACAGTAAAGCGGATGCTGCGTTTTTGGATGACCTGATAAACAACATTCAGTTTATGCCGGGAGATGCGCTGCGTAACGTTAATGACAGCGTCAAACTGATAGCGGAAACGGCACCGGATGCCAATAATCTGTTGCGTCAGTATGTGGCTTTTGCCAGCCAGCGTGCCGCAAGCCATCTTAATGAAGAGCTTAAAGGCGCCTGGGCGGCCCGTACCATCCAGATGAAAGCCCAGGTAAAACGTCAGGAAGAAGTGGCACAAGCCATTTTCTCTCGCCGTGTACACAATATTGAGCAGGCGCTGAAAATTGCAGAGCAGCACAATATTTCCCGCAGCGAAACGGATGTCCCGGCGGATGAACTGCCTGATTCTGAAATGTTCCTGCTTGGTCGTCCCATGCTGCAGGCACGTCTGGAAAACCTTCAGGCCGTTGGCCCTGATTTTGACCTCGACTACGATCAAAACCGCGCCATGCTCAACACCCTGAATGTCGGTCCAACGCTGGACCCGCGTTTTCAGACCTATCGTTATTTGCGAACGCCTGAAGAACCTGTAAAACGCGATAGTCCGCGTCGTGCATTCCTGATGATCATGTGGGGGATTGTAGGCGCACTGACGGGCGCTGGCGTGGCGTTAATACGTCGTCGCACAAATTAAGAACGCCGTCTACGATGAAGGCTACGGCCTTCATCGCCTAATCGAAGAGAATCGATGTGAAAGTACTTACCGTATTTGGCACCAGGCCGGAGGCCATCAAGATGGCCCCTCTGGTGCATGCGCTGGCCAGCGATCCTGATATTGAAGCGAAAGTGTGCGTGACTGCGCAACACCGGGAGATGCTTGATCAGGTCTTAACGCTCTTTTCCATCGTCCCGGATTACGACCTCAATATTATGAAGCCGGGGCAGGGATTAACGGAGATAACCTGCCGTATTCTGCAAGAGCTTAAGCCCATTCTGGAATCCTTTAAGCCTGATGTCGTGCTGGTGCATGGCGACACCACCACCACCGTGGCAACCAGTCTGGCGGCGTTTTATCAACGTATTCCTGTCGGGCACGTTGAAGCGGGCCTGCGTACCGGCAACCTTTACTCGCCGTGGCCGGAAGAAGCTAACCGTACGCTCACCGGGCATCTGGCGATGTACCACTTTGCACCCACCGAAAATTCGCGCCAGAACCTGCTGCGTGAAAATATCGCTGACAAAAAAATCTTTGTGACAGGCAATACGGTTATCGATGCCCTGATTTGGGTACGTGACCGCGTACTGTCAAATGACGATCTCCAGCGTGAACTCGCTGCGCGCTATCCGTTTTTGAACAACGGTAAAAAAACCATTCTGGTCACCGGCCACCGTCGTGAGAGCTTTGGCCGGGGTTTCGAGCAAATCTGTCATGCGCTGGCTGAAATCGCTGCGCAAAATGAAGACGTGCAGATTGTCTATCCGGTGCATCTCAACCCTAACGTCAGCGAGCCGGTCAACCGCATACTGGGGCATGTTGAAAATGTCCTTCTGATTGAGCCGCAGGATTACATGCCCTTTGTCTGGCTGATGAACCATGCCTGGCTGATCCTCACCGATTCAGGTGGTATTCAGGAAGAGGCGCCTTCCCTTGGCAAGCCGGTGCTGGTGATGCGTGAAACCACCGAGCGTCCGGAAGCGGTAAAAGCGGGCACGGTGCGTCTGGTCGGCACGGATAAGCAGCGCATCGTCGATGAAGTGACGCGTCTGTTGCACGACGAAGAAGCGTATCAGGCGATGAGCCGGGCCCATAACCCGTACGGTGATGGGCTGGCTTGTGGCCGTATTTTGCATGCACTTAAACACAATCGGGTATCGCTATGAGTTTTACTACCATCTCTGTCATTGGTCTTGGCTACATTGGCTTGCCTACTGCGGCAGCATTTGCCTCTCGTCAAAAACAGGTTGTAGGCGTGGACATCAATGCGCGCGCGGTGGAAACCATTAACCGTGGCGAAATCCATATTGTGGAGCCCGATCTCGACCGGGTGGTCAAAGAGGCCGTTGATGGGGGATTCCTGCGCGCCAGTACCACGCCGGTTGAAGCCGATGCTTATCTCATCGCTGTGCCGACGCCATTTAAAGGCGACCATGAGCCCGACATGGTCTACGTCGAGGCCGCTGCGAAATCTATTGCACCTGTGCTGAAGAAAGGGGCGCTGGTGATCCTGGAGTCCACGTCTCCGGTTGGGGCAACCGAGCAGATGGCACAATGGCTGGCAGAAGCCCGGACTGATTTAAGCTTCCCGCAGCAGGCGGGAGAACAGGCTGATATCAATATCGCCTACTGTCCGGAGCGCGTGCTGCCGGGGCAGGTCATGGTCGAACTGATTAAAAACGACCGCGTGATTGGCGGTATGACGCCTGTTTGTTCCGCTCGCGCCAGCGCGCTGTACAAGATTTTCCTCGAAGGCGAATGCGTGGTGACCAACTCCCGTACCGCCGAAATGTGCAAACTGACGGAAAACAGTTTCCGCGACGTGAACATCGCTTTTGCCAATGAGCTGTCGCTGATCTGCGCCGATCAGGGGATTAACGTCTGGGAGTTAATCAGCCTGGCGAATCGCCATCCGCGCGTTAACATTCTGCAGCCAGGCCCTGGCGTGGGCGGTCACTGTATCGCCGTCGACCCATGGTTTATCGTGGCGCAAAATCCGGATCAGGCTCGTCTGATCCGTACCGCGCGTGAAGTCAACGACAGCAAGCCACACTGGGTCCTGAACCAGGTTAAAACCACGGTAGCAGATTGTCTGTCTGAGAGCGGCAAACGGGCCAGCGAATTGAAAATTGCCTGCTTTGGCCTGGCGTTCAAACCCAACATCGACGATCTGCGCGAAAGCCCGGCAATGGAAATTGCTGAGATGATTGCCCAATGGCACACGGGCGAAACGCTGGTGGTCGAGCCGAATATTCATGAACTGCCGGCAAAACTAGCGGGGCACTGCACGCTTACCGCGCTGGATGACGCGCTGACCACGGCGGACGTACTGGTGCTACTGGTGGATCATAAAGAGTTTAAAGCGACTCCCGCTCATGCCGTTCAGCAGCGTTACGTTGTTGATACCAAAGGTGTCTGGCGTTGATCAACCTGAACGGGACGATTGAGTCCCTTGAGTGGGAGAGCCAGTTTTTTGGCCTGCCTTCAGCCATTCTGCGCCTGCGCGAAACGGCACCGGCACTGACTGACGCCGACTTTCGCGTCTGGCAGCGGGTACAGGCGAAGATCCCGGCGGAGCGTGCTGATCTGCTGGATGCGCTTCAGCAACACGGATTTCAGCTGGTGGAAGGTGAAGTTGATCTTGCCATTACGCTAACCCGGCATGAGGCGCCAGGCGCGGAGATCGCAACTGAGCAGGATATCCCGGTACTGCGCGAAATGGCGGCGCAGGCGTTTGCCCGCAGCCGCTTTCGCGCCCCCTGGTATGCACCTGAGGACAGCGGACGTTTCTATGCCCAGTGGATTGAGAATGCGGTAAAAGGGACGTTCGATCATGTTTGTATGGTGTTCCGCGCGGCGGACGGCCAGATCCAGGGTTTTGTTTCGCTTCGCAAGCTCAACGAGCGCGAGGCGCGTATCGGCTTATTAGCCGGCCGGGGTATGGGCGAGAAACTCATGCAGGCGGCGCTACACTGGGCGCAGCAGCAACAGGTCTCGACGCTGCGGGTGGCAACCCAGATGGGCAACACCGCTGCGCTTAAACGTTATATTGCGAGTGGTGCCAACATCGACGCCACCGCCTACTGGTTATACAGGTGACAAGATGATTCCATTTAACGCACCACCCGTCGTGGGAACCGAACTCGACTATATGCAGTCTGCTATGGGCAGCGGCAAACTCTGCGGTGATGGTGGGTTTACCCGTCGCTGCCAGCAGTGGATGGAACAGCGTTTTCACAGCGCTAAAGTGCTGCTGACCCCTTCCTGTACGGCGTCGCTGGAAATGGCTGCACTGCTGCTGGATATTCAGCCCGGTGATGAAGTGATTATGCCGAGCTACACCTTTGTCTCCACGGCGAACGCGTTTGTGTTACGCGGGGCGAAAATCGTCTTTGTGGATATTCGTCCGGACACCATGAATATCGATGAAACGCTGATTGAAGCGGCGATCACTGATAAAACGCGGGCGATTGTTCCGGTCCATTACGCGGGCGTGGCCTGTGAAATGGACACCATTATGGCGATCGCGAAAAAGCATAACCTGTTTGTGGTGGAAGATGCCGCTCAGGGCGTGATGTCCACCTACAAAGGACGCGCGCTCGGCACCATCGGCCACATCGGCTGCTTTAGCTTCCACGAAACCAAAAACTACACCGCAGGTGGTGAAGGTGGCGCGACGCTGATTAACGACCGCGCGCTGGTTGAGCGTGCGGAAGTGATCCGCGAAAAAGGCACCAACCGCAGCCAGTTCTTCCGTGGCCAGGTTGATAAGTATACCTGGCGCGATATTGGCTCAAGCTATCTGATGGCGGATCTGCAGGCGGCGTACCTGTGGGCACAGCTGGAGGCGGCAGAGCGCATTAACCTGCAGCGTTTGTCCCTGTGGCAGACCTATTACGACGCGCTGGCACCGCTGGCAAAAGCCGGGCGTATTGCGCTGCCGACCATTCCGGCAGACTGCGTCCACAATGCCCATATGTTCTACATCAAACTGCGCGATAACGACGATCGCAGCAAGCTGATTGCCTGGCTGAAAGAGGCTGAGATTATGGCGGTGTTCCACTACATTCCGCTGCACTCCAGCCCGGCCGGTGAAGCGTTCGGGACATTCGCGGGTGAAGACCGCTATACCACGAAAGAAAGTGAGCGTTTGCTTCGCTTGCCACTGTTCTACAACCTCGCGCCGGTTAACCAGCGTACGGTGATTAATACCCTTCTGAGCTATTTCGGCTGATATGTCTCTGGCAAAAGCATCGGTGTGGACCGCCGCGTCCACGCTTGTCAAAATTGGCGCCGGGCTGCTGGTCGTCAAGCTGCTGGCCGTCTCATTCGGCCCTTCTGGGGTGGGTCTGGCGGGCAATTTCCGCCAGCTTGTCACCGTCCTTGGGGTATTGGCCGGCGCCGGGATCTTCAACGGCGTTACGAAATACGTTGCACAGCATCAGGATGACGCAGCGCAGCTGCGCAAAGTCGTCGGCACATCGTCGGCGATGGTGTTAGGTTTCTCTACTCTGCTGGCCGCGGTGTTTCTGCTGGCGGCGGCCCCCATTAGCCAGGGGCTGTTTGGACACACGCATTATGAAGGGCTGGTGCGTCTGGTCGCTCTGGTTCAGATGGGGATCGCGTGGGCTAACCTGCTACTGGCGCTGATGAAAGGGTTTCGTGATGCTGCCGGGAACGCGCTTGCGCTGATCCTGGGCAGCGTTATAGGTGTTATCGCCTATTACTTCTGCTACCGCCTGGGCGGGTATGAAGGCGCGCTGCTGGGTCTGGCGCTGGTACCTGCGTTAGTGGTCGTTCCGGCGGCGTTTATGCTGATGCGTCGTGGCGTTATCCCCTTAAGCTACCTGAAACCGCAGTGGGACAAGGTGCTGGCGGGTCAACTGGGTAAATTTACCCTGATGGCGCTCATTACCTCTGTTACGCTGCCGGTGGCTTACGTAATGATGCGAAACCTGCTGGCGGCGCATTACAGCTGGGATGAGGTGGGAATTTGGCAGGGCGTAAGCAGCATTTCTGACGCCTACCTCCAATTTATAACGGCTTCCTTTAGCGTCTGGTTGCTGCCAACCTTATCGCGTCTGAGCTCCCGACAGGATATTACCCGCGAGATTACCCGCTCGCTGCGTTTTGTGCTTCCCGCCGTGGCGGCGGCCAGTTTTACCGTGTGGTTATTGCGCGATGTCGCCATCTGGCTGCTCTTTTCGGCGAAATTCATCGCCATGCGCGATCTGTTTGCCTGGCAGCTGGTGGGGGATGTACTGAAAGTAGGCGCTTACGTATTCGGGTATCTGGTGATTGCGAAAGCCTCGCTGCGTTTGTATATCCTGGCGGAGATCAGCCAGTTTACGCTCCTGACGGCGTTCTCACACTGGCTGATCCCGGCACACGGTGCGCTGGGGGCGGCTCAGGCCTATATGGCAACCTATATCGTTTATTTCGCTGCCTGTTGCGGCGTATTTTTACTTTGGCGTAAACGCGCATGACTGCACTGATTCACATACTGGGATCGGATATCCCACACCATAACCAGACCGTTTTGCGGTTCTTCAATGATGAGCTGGCACCGGGGGATCCCGATGCGCGCGAGTTTATGGTTGCAGGCCAGGATAAGGGCCTGAGCGAGGCGTGTCCGGCGCTAACTCTCACTTTCTGGCCGGATAAAGCCGCACTGGCGAAGGCGGTTGTCGCCAAAGCGAAGGCGGATCGTGAGCAGCGCTTCTTCTTCCATGGACAATTTAATACCGGTCTGTGGCTGGCTCTTTTGAGCGGCGGGATTAAACCTTCCCAGTGCAGCTGGCATATCTGGGGAGCCGATCTCTATGAAGTCTCCCGCGGCTGGAAGTTCCGACTGTTCTACCCGCTACGGCGTATGGCGCAGGGCCGCGTTGGTCGTGTATTTGCCACCCGTGGCGATCTCAATTACTTTGCGAAACAACACCCCAACGTTCGCGGTGAGCTGCTCTATTTCCCGACACGCATGAACCCGGCGTTGAATAACATGGCAAACGATACGCCGCGTGAGGGCAAACTGACGATTCTGGTAGGCAACTCCGGCGATCGCAGCAACGAGCATATTGCTGCGCTGAAGGCGGTACATCAGCAGTTTGGCGACACGGTGAATGTCGTTGTGCCGATGGGCTATCCGGCCAATAATGATGCTTATATCACTGACGTTCGTCAGCAGGCTCTGTCGCTGTTTAGCCCGGAGAATGTGAATATCCTGTGTGATAAGCTGGAATTTGATGACTATCTGGCGCTGCTTCGTCAGTGCGATCTCGGCTATTTCATCTTTGCCCGCCAGCAGGGGATTGGTACGCTGTGTCTGCTGATTCAGGCTGGCGTTCCGTGTGTGCTTAATCGCGATAACCCCTTCTGGCAGGATATGGCTGAGCAACACATTCCGGTGCTGTTCACCACGGATACCCTGAATGTGGAGGTGATACGCGAAGCCCAGCGTCAGCTGGCGCTGGTGGATAAAAGTACCATCGATTTCTTTAGCCCGAACTACCTTACGCCGTGGCACCGTGCGCTGCGTATCGCTTCAGGAGACAACGCATGAGCCAGTTGCAATTCAGCGGCTTGTTAGTGGTATGGCTTCTGAGCACCTTATTCATCGCCACACTGACCTGGTTTGAGTTCCGCCGTGTGCGTTTTAACTTTAACGTCTTCTTCTCGTTACTGTTTCTTCTGACCTTCTTCTTCGGTTTTCCGTTGACCAGCATTCTGGTTTTCCGTTTTGACGTGAGCGTTGCGCCGCCGGAGATCCTGCTCCAGGCGCTATTGTCAGCGACCTGCTTCTATGCGGTGTACTACGTCACCTATAAAACGCGTCTGCGTGCGGTGAAAGCGAGTGCGCCGCGTCGTCCGCTGTTCACCATGAACCGGGTGGAGACCCATCTGACGTGGGTGATGCTGATGACCATCGCGCTGGTCAGCGTGGGGATCTTCTTCATGCATAACGGCTTTTTGCTGTTTAAGCTGCACTCCTACAGCCAGATTTTTTCTGCCGAAGTTTCGGGCGTGGCGCTTAAGCGCTTCTTCTATTTCTTCATCCCGGCAATGCTGGTGATCTTTTTCCTGCGTCAGGACAGTAAGGCCTGGCTCTTCTTCCTGGTCAGCACGGTCGCCTTTGGTTTCCTGACCTATATGATTGTGGGCGGAACGCGCGCCAACATTATTATCGCCTTCGCCATCTTCCTGTTTATCGGCATCATTCGCGGGTGGATCTCCCTGTGGATGCTGGCGGCAGCGGGCGTGTTTGGCATTGTGGGGATGTTCTGGCTGGCCCTGAAGCGCTATGGGTTGAACGTGGCCGGTGACGAAGCGTTTTACACCTTCCTGTATCTCACGCGCGATACCTTCTCGCCGTGGGAAAACCTCGCTTTACTGCTGCAAAACTACGACAAGATCGATTTTCAGGGTCTGGCGCCCATTGTGCGTGACTTCTATGTCTTTATCCCATCGTGGCTATGGCCTGATCGTCTAGGTGCCGTGCTCAATACGGCGAACTACTTTACCTGGGAAGTGCTGAACAACCATTCTGGTCTGGCTATCTCCCCCACGCTGATTGGTTCGCTGGTGGTGATGGGCGGAAGCTGGTTTATTCTGCCGGGCGCGGTGGTGGTAGGGCTGATTATCAAATGGTTTGACTGGCTCTACGTACTTGGCAATGAAGAGACTAACCGCTACAAGGCCGCCATTTTGCACAGTTTCTGCTTTGGTGCCATTTTCAATATGATCGTTCTGGCGCGCGAGGGTCTGGATTCATTCGTCTCGCGTGTGGTTTTCTTCATGGTCGTTTTCGGCGTCTGTCTGCTGCTGGCCAAGCTGCTTTACTGGCTGTTTGACAGTGCAGGACTCGTGCATAAGCGCGAGCCACAGGGCAGCAGAACGCTATCGCAAGTCTGAGTAAGGATAGTCATGACCGACACAACCTCTGCACCGCGCTACGCGTTGCGTGGCCTGCAGCTTATTGGCTGGCGCGATATGCAACACGCGCTGGATTTTCTCTTTGCTGACGGCCAGATGAAATCCGGTACGCTGGTCGCCATCAATGCGGAAAAGATGCTGGCGGTAGAAGATAACGCGGAAGTCAGAAGCCTGATAGACGCCGCCGAGTTTAAATACGCGGACGGTATCAGCGTGGTGCGCTCCATCCGCAAAAAGTTTCCTGGCGCTAATGTTTCTCGCGTCGCGGGAGCCGATCTCTGGGAGCAGTTGATGGCACGGGCAGGAGCAGAAGGTACGCCAGTGTTTCTGATTGGCGGTAAGCCTGAGGTTCTGGCACAGACCGAACAAAAGCTGCGACATCAGTGGAATGTTAATATTGTGGGCAGTCAGGACGGTTACTTTAAGCCGGAGGACCGGCAGGCGCTGTTTGACCGCGTGCGCGACAGCGGGGCGAAAATCGTCACCGTGGCGATGGGCTCACCGCGCCAGGAAATTCTGATGCGTGATTGTCGTCTGGTTTGCCCTGATGCCCTCTATATGGGCGTCGGCGGGACCTATGACGTTTTCACTGGCCATGTAAAACGTGCGCCGAAGGTATGGCAAAATCTTGGACTGGAGTGGCTGTACCGCCTGCTGTCGCAGCCGACACGTATTAAACGCCAGCTCCGTCTGCTGCGTTATCTCGCCTGGCATTACACCGGGAAAATGTAATCAAAATGTAGCGCGATATGCTATTCGCGCTGCAACTCCCCTGCAAAACTGCTGCGAATCTGTGCAATGCATTTATTTTTTTAATGCATCGTTTGCCATTTTGCAGAATTTAAGAAACCATTCGCACCGTATTTTAGTACCCCTAAAAAACAATACCCGGCATTAAGCCGGGAAACAGCAAACACAACCGAGGATCTATGGCAGAGAAAAAACCGGAGCTACAGCGTGGGCTGGAAGCTCGTCATATTGAACTGATAGCGCTGGGCGGCACTATCGGCGTGGGCCTGTTTATGGGCTCTGCAAGCACGCTCAAGTGGGCAGGACCATCAGTTTTGCTGGCTTATATTATTGCTGGCCTGTTTGTTTTCTTCATCATGCGTTCGATGGGGGAAATGCTTTTCCTGGAGCCGGTGACGGGTTCCTTCGCTGTCTATGCACACCGCTACATGAGCCCGTTCTTTGGCTACCTGACGGCCTGGTCATACTGGTTTATGTGGATGGCGGTCGGTATCTCGGAGATTACCGCAATCGGGGTGTATGTGCAGTTCTGGTTCCCGGATATGGTCCAGTGGATACCGGCGCTGATCGCTGTGGGGCTGGTGGCACTGGCAAACCTGGCAGCCGTTCGCCTGTATGGTGAAATTGAGTTCTGGTTTGCGATGATTAAAGTCACCACCATCATCGTGATGATTGTGGTTGGACTCGGCGTCATTTTCTTCGGCTTTGGCAACGGTGGCCACGCGATTGGCTTCGGTAACCTGACCGAACACGGCGGCTTCTTCGCTGGCGGCTGGAAAGGCTTCCTGACGGCGCTGTGTATCGTTGTCGCGTCCTATCAGGGTGTAGAGCTTATCGGTATTACCGCCGGTGAAGCGAAGAACCCGCAGGTCACGCTGCGTAGTGCGGTGGGTAAGGTACTGTGGCGTATCTTGATTTTCTATGTGGGGGCGATCTTCGTTATCGTGACCATCTTCCCGTGGAACGACATCGGTACGACCGGTAGCCCGTTTGTCTTAACGTTCGCAAAGATTGGTATCACGGCGGCGGCAGGTATCATCAACTTTGTTGTCCTGACGGCGGCGTTGTCTGGCTGTAACAGCGGAATGTACAGCTGCGGCCGTATGCTGTATGCGCTTTCGAAGAACAACCAGTTGCCAGCGGCAATGAGTAAGGTATCTCGTGCGGGTGTGCCTGTTGCGGGTGTGGCGGTGTCGATTGCCATCCTGCTGATTGGTTCATGCCTGAACTACATCATTCCAAATCCGCAGCGCGTATTTGTGTATGTCTACAGCGCCAGCGTGCTGCCGGGGATGGTGCCGTGGTTCGTTATCCTGATTAGCCAACTGCGTTTCCGCCATGCGCATAAAAAGGCGATTGCCAGCCATCCGTTCCGCTCGATTCTGTTCCCGTATGCGAACTATTTGACGATGGCATTCCTGATTTGCGTATTAATTGGGATGTACTTTAATGATGATACGCGCATGTCGCTGTTTGTCGGGATGATCTTCCTGGCCGCAGTCACGGCGGTCTATAAGCTATTTGGGCTGGGGCGCCGCGCCACCACGCAGAAAGTGGAGGAATAAGCGGCAAAATGTGCAAACCATAACCAAACGCGCATTTTTTTCAAAAAAGCACTAGACAGCGGGGGCGGAGGTACGTAATATCCAGCCCCGCAACGGCGCTAAGCGCCCGTAGCTCAGCTGGATAGAGCGCTGCCCTCCGGAGGCAGAGGTCTCAGGTTCGAATCCTGTCGGGCGCGCCATTTTAATCCCGGCGCTAGAGCTGCGGTGGTCTGAGAAGTAGTCAGTACCGCGTGAAAGAATACAGTGGTGGCTATAGCTCAGTTGGTAGAGCCCTGGATTGTGATTCCAGTTGTCGTGGGTTCGAATCCCATTAGCCACCCCATTATTGAAGAGTTGTGAATTGCGAAGGTGGCGGAATTGGTAGACGCGCTAGCTTCAGGTGTTAGTGTTCTTACGGACGTGGGGGTTCAAGTCCCCCCCCTCGCACCACGACTTTAATGAATTGAACTAAAAATTCAAAAAGCAGTACATCGGCGAGTAGCGCAGCTTGGTAGCGCAACTGGTTTGGGACCAGTGGGTCGGAGGTTCGAATCCTCTCTCGCCGACCAATTTTGAACCCCGCTTCGGCGGGGTTTTTTGTTTTCTGCGGCTTTTCACCTCTGTATCCATTCCCCGACATACGCGTTTTCTGTTGTCGCGAACCAGCGACACTTAATTAATTGAAAATTAAAATAATATTGCATAAGTGTCTTAACCGTCTCTTTCTGACGACACTTCTGCGCTTTTGCCAACATCTTATAGTGCTTGAGATAGGGCCTGGCAGCAGAAATTCCTTTTATCTTAAAATGTTGCGCGATGTAAAATTTCTTCGTGTAACGTTGGCATGTAACGTGCAATAATATGCGTGTAGATGCTCATTCCATCTCTTATGTTCGCCTTAGTGCCTCATAAACTCAGGAATGATGCAGAGCCATTTACGGTGCTTATCGTCCACTGACAGATGTCGCTTCGGCCTCATCAGACACCATGGGCATAACGTTGAGTGAAGCACCAAATATGTTGTCTTACAGACCTGTTTTAACGCCTGCTTTTATAGCAGGCGTTTTTTTATGCCTTATTCACGGTAACGAAACATGACCAGGGCTGCCAGAAGCAGCGCACCCGCAGAGACAATATACATTGCCTGTAGTGCCTCTAACGCGGCGGTTAATGCCGCTGCAATACCGGTGAACAAAGAGGCACTGAGCGTTTGCCAGCGCCAGACTTTTCCACTCGCTGAAGCAGTCTGCGTAGAGTGAAAGTTGCTGAGCACACCATATGTTCCCACCGCGAAAACAACGTTTGATGCCAGATGTGCAATAAAAATCATCCCCAGTGCACACACCATCCAACCAGATAAAAACGGGATCATACCGTAAGCCGCTAAAAAGAGGCTAAGGCAGAGCATTAACAATGGTGTGTGCGCAGTGAGCCGTGGCAGGCTGTCTCTCTTCAGCAGTATAGGGCCGCAAAGCTGCCCCATACTCCTGGCAAAGAGAAGCGGTAAGGCGAGATCCGCAGCATCCTCCGGTTGGATCTGCTGCGCTAGCGCCGGTAAAAGCGCCATGGCGGGTGAACCGACGGCTGCCAGAACGGGCAAAATGAGTAAACTGCGTTTTTGCCGGAGGGTCAGCGCATGCCACCGCAGCATAACCGGGGAGCCTTCGTCTGGGGATAAAGAGCGTGCTTGCGCAGTAAATGTCCTTCCAGCCAGCCACAGCATAAACATTGACCCCAGAAAGCTGGCAGTATCGATTGCCAGCAATGTCATCACCGATATTCGCTGGAAAAGTACTACGCCCAGTCCGGTACCGAGCAGTACCTGAGCCGCAAAAATCACGTTTTCAAGACAGGTTGCTGCAGGAAGCTCTGCTTTACTGAGTCCACGTTTAAAGAGCAACGTTAGGGCCGGCCAGCTCATCCCATTCAACAGGGCTTCGGTGGATTGCACAGCAAGCAGCGCTGAAATACTGTGATAATGAATACCCAGTAGTGGGAATAACAGGGCGAGTAAGCCCAACCCCTCTGACAGGATCAATAAAGAGACGGGAGAATAGTGTGCGCACAGTTTTTCGCCGATGATGCTGCCGATAAAACCAGGCACCGTTGCAAAAAGAAAGGCGAGCGTAAGCAGAGTGGCTGGTGCCGACCAGTCTAAAAGTAAACCGAAGACTACAACCTGAGTTAACCCATTTCCCAGCGACGTAAAAATAAAGGCGCAGGCCAGCAAACGCAGCCAGCGATGACAGTGCAGCGCTTCAACAAGCGCATACAAAAGCGAGTTCATGACGATTTCCTTTCAAAAACGATTTAGTCCACGCGGCTGATGCGCGTGTGTGTAAAAAGGTTAATGAAAAGAGATCGTTACATTGGCCGGAACGTTTCCTGATGGATATGCAAAAAGGGTGCGTAAAAAAGGAGGCCGTCCGGCCTCCTTAACGATTATTGCTGATTTCCGTTATTCTGCAATGTCAAAAGCAGACCATCGCGCCGCATGGCGGCAGCTTCTTCCGGTTTATGCTGCTTGTCGAGCGTATCGGCAAGCCACGCGTAGTCAAACGCGTCCGGGCGCTGTTTTAACGCCGCACGGAAGGCGAGGCTCGCCTCCTGCCATTCACCGTGTTTCATCAGCGACTGGCCCAGTGTGCTCCAGAGCAGCGGACGATCGCCAACGGTTTTGATCTGTTGACGCAGCACTTTTTCGATTTGCTCAGGGTTGTTGGTTTTCAGACGCGGGATCACCATGACCAGACGATCGTCGTACTGGCGCTTCAGACCGTCGAGGAGGATCTCCTGCGCAGTGTCATGATCGTCACATTCAATCAGATGTTCCGCCATCGCTACCTGCAGTGGAACCTGCTGACGCGTTTTGCGGCTCTGATTCTTCCACCAGGTTTTCAGACCATCGCTGCCCAGATCGGCACGCGCCTGATCCATCAGCCCAATCCACGCCATGCGCTGGAGTTCGTCACGATGTTCATCATCACCCACGTCGGCTTTCGCCATCGAAGGAATAATGTCCAGCAGTGAACCCCAGGCACCGGTACGGATATAGGCCTGCTCGGCAAGGCGCAGCACTTCAGGGTGGCGAGGGGTGATTTCCAGCAGACGGTCAACGCCGTGGCGCGCCGCATGGTTTTCATTACGTGCCAGCTGCAGGCGAACACGGGTGATCTCAACCGGGATCTGGTTGTCGGACGCCATCTCCGACGCGCGCTCCAGATGCTGATTGGCGCGGGCCTCGTCACCACGCTGTTGAGCTGCTTCAGCAGCCAACAGATAGTTCACGACGGGTTGTTCGGCGTGGTCGGCGTTTTTGGACATCAGCTTTTCCACCTGCTGATAGTCGCCTTCGGCAAGTTTAATCAACGCCTGCTCGGTCTGCTTACGGGCGCGACGACGCTTGCGGCCAACGAACCAGCCACGGGTATGAGCACCGGTGCGGAAAATACGGCGCAGGATCCACTCCAGCGCCAGCAGTACCACTACGCCCAGGATCAGGATGATCACCAGACCCGTGACGCTGGTTTCGATATTGTAATTGTCGGTCTGGATCAACACGTATCCCTGGTGACCGGCAAGCATCGGCCCAAGGACGATCCCGGCGATCAGCAGGATAAAGAGTAAGAGGACTTTAAGCATCGTTACTCTCCTTGTGGGGCGCTTTCAGACGCGGGCGCGGCGGCTGGTGCAGGTTCACCCGTCTGCGCAGCCGGAACGCCCGGCTGTGCCAGCAGGTTACGGACGCGCGTTTGCATCAGCTTTTCCAGAATCGGCTGGCTGGCCAGTTTATCCGGCACGTTCATGGTGATGTTCTGCTGACTCAGTTTGTCGATGTCATCGAGGAACGCCGTGGTGGTAGCATCATTGGTGTCGTAGTAGGCACGGACCCATGTAGACACGTTATCCAGCGCCTGCTTGTAGGTCTCTTCCTGATGACGTGGCACGGCCTGGGCCGCGACCAGCAGACGGGAACGAATGTTCTCACGCAGGTAGATATCCTGGTTCGGCGCTAACAGCGGCACGGCGGTTTCATCACGGCGACGAATGGTGATGAAGCTGTCCATAAAGTTCTGCCAGCTTTTTTGCAGATTTACACGCCACTCGCTCAGGGAGCTGGACAGCTCAGTGCCGTCAGAATCCATGGGAGAATCGTCGTCGTTGTTATCCGCCAGCTGCAGGTTATCAATCTGGTTCGAGAGCTGATTTACCTTGAGGATGATGCCGTCATAATCCACCTGAGAAACGGCGGAGAGGCTGGCGATATCTTCGGTAATGGCGCGACGGGCGGTGATGAGACTTGGATCGTTCATGTCCGCCAGGCTCGCATCCGCGCTTTTCAGCAGAGCGGCGGCGGTGGTGACATCCTGATCGCTCCAGAGCTTACGCCCGGCCAGTTTCACCAGAAAATCAGCCTGAGAAAGCAGCCAGGTTTTGGCATCGGTACCGGAAATGGTGGCAACTTTTTGCTGAACTTCCTCGAGCTGTTTGGTCAGCTCTTGCTGTTTGTTGTTCGCATCGGCAAGCGCGGCGGCCTGCTGCTTGATCACGCCTTCCAGCTCGGTTTTTTGTGTCTCCTGCGCTTTTTGCAGCGCGGTGAGCTGATTAACCAGCGCGTCGCTGGTGGCCGTCTGGTTGGTGCTTTGCTGTTTCACCAGGCCGTAAAGGCTGACGCCTGCTGCCAGCGCAATGGCGATGGCAATCGCGCTCAGCGCGAGGCTGGTCTTGTTGCTGCCGTTTTTCTTCTCAACGGTTTTCTCAGTCGTTTCTGACTGCGGCGTCATGTCCACAGTCTCCCTGGTCTCTTCAACCACGGCGGAGGATTTGTCGTGTTCCGTCATTATGGCATCCCATTATGAGAGTTATTGTAATGCGCGCAGCAGCGCATCGTTGTCGGCGTTATCAGCGATCCGAATATCTTGCCAGCCCAGTTCCCGGGCGAGGTTCGCCAGACGCTCACTGACGACCAGCAGCCGACAGTGGAGTAACCAGTTTTCACGATACCAAAGTGGCACCAGCGACCAGAGTTGCTGCAGCATTTCACCGCTGGTCACCACCAGGGTTGTAATACCGCGCGTTTGCCAGCGCATCGCCTCTTGTGCACCATCGTAATGTTTTGCACAGCGTTGATAACATTCACAAAACGTGACGTCAGCACCGCGTTCGCGTAGCGTCTCGCCTAACAGTTCGCGTCCGCCGTTACCGCGTAAAATCAACGCCCGTTTTCCGATTAGGGTTTGTAATTCAGGTAATTGTAGCAAGACTTCGCTGGTTTCCCGATCTAACGGGTAACGCACGTCTGATCCGCTTACGGTATGCAGCGCCAGGGCGGTGGAACGGCCAATCGCGAAATAGCGTGGCGCGGTAGGCCAGTTCAGTCCCTGCTGTTGTAACTGCGCATGGGCAAATTCCACGGCATGTTGCGACAAGGCAAACAGCAGGTCGCCTTCCTGAAGGGTATTCATCTGGTCGGCGAGCGCGGACAGCTCCCGACCCGGGGAGAATTCAATAAGCGGAAAACTCCAGGCCACCTGCCCCAGTGCGCGCAGACGGCTCACTAACTGCTCTCCTGCGGGAGAAGGGCGGGTGACGAGAATACTCATGCAGGGGGTTCTCCATCGTAAACGTCAGCGAGAATTTCGCGGGCACCGTTATCCAGTAACTCTTCCGCCAGCGAAACGCCAAGCTGCTCAGCATCTTGCGGTTTACCGCGGCGCTCACCGCGTACCATCTGCGAACCGTCCGGCGCGCCAACCAGCGCACGCAGCCACAGTTCACCGTTAATTAATTCAGCATAGCTGCCAATCGGCACCTGGCACCCCCCTTCAAGGCGGGTATTCATCGCACGCTCGGCTTTGACGCGAATGGCTGTATCGTCATGATTCAGTGGCGCAAGCAGTTCACGGGTACGAGTATCATCCAGACGGCACTCAATACCGACTGCGCCCTGACCCACGGCTGGTAAAGAGAGCTCCGGCGGCAACGCGACGCGAATGCGTGACTCCAGCCCCAGACGCTTAAGCCCTGCTACCGCGAGGATAATGGCATCGTAATCGCCGTTATCCAGCTTGCCCAGACGTGTGCCAACGTTACCGCGCAGCGAGCGTATGATCAGATCCGGACGGCGTTCAGCCAGCTGACACTGGCGGCGTAAACTGGACGTGCCAACCACGCTGCCTTTGGGCAATGCATCAAGCGAGTCAAACTGGTTAGAGACAAACGCATCGCGCGGATCCTCGCGCTCGCAAATGGTCACCAGCCCCAGCCCTTCCGGGAACTCGACGGGCACGTCTTTCATCGAATGCACGGCGATATCGGCGCGGTTCTCAAGCAATGCCAGTTCCAGTTCTTTGACAAACAAGCCTTTGCCGCCCACTTTTGCCAGCGGCGTATCAAGGATCACATCACCGCGCGTGACCATGGGCACCAGCTCGACGCGCAAGCCGCTGTGGCAGGCTTCCAGGCGCTGCTTAACATAATGTGCCTGCCAGAGCGCAAGAGGGCTTTGGCGTGTGGCAATTCTCAAAACATTGTCTAACATGCTTGTTACCGTCATTATCAATCGCTAACCATCCTAACATTGTTGACTCTGGGATGGCAGTTTTACGGTGATGAAGAAGAGAGGGACAGGGCGGGGGTTCTCGTCAGCCACAGCCGTATTAAGGAATTTACACGTACAGAACGGTGCTACACTTTGTATGTAGCGCAACTTTCTTTACGGTCAATCGGCAAGGTGTTAAATTGATCACGTTTTAGACCATTTTTTCGTCGGTACCAGCATAATGATAAGGACGAAAAAGGGTAACGGTTATCTTTTTGAAATACTGCGGGCGCGCTGTTATTTTTGTTTTTGAATAGCTTGCGACACCCGGAAACATCAGGCGATACGTCTTGTACCTCTATATTGAGACTCTGAAACAGAGACTGGATGCCATAAATCAACTGCGTGTGGATCGCGCGCTTGCTGCTATGGGCCCTGCTTTCCAGCAGGTATACAGTCTGCTGCCGACATTATTGCACTATCACCATCCGCTGATGCCGGGTTACCTTGACGGTAACGTTCCCAAGGGCATTTGCCTTTTCACGCCTGATGAAACCCAACAGCATTATCTCAACGAACTTGAGCTCTACCGTGGCATGCCGCCGCAGGAATCGCCGAAAGGTGAGCTGCCCATTACCGGCGTTTACTCCATGGGGAGCACCTCATCGGTAGGGCAAAGCTGTTCGTCTGACCTGGATATCTGGGTCTGCCATCAATCCTGGCTCGATAACGAAGAGCGTCAGCTACTGCAGCGTAAATGCAGCCTGCTGGAAAGCTGGGCAGCGTCGCTCGGCGTGGAAGTGAGCTTCTTCCTGATTGATGAAAACCGTTTCCGCCATAACGAAAGCGGCAGTCTGGGTGGTGAAGACTGCGGCTCGACGCAGCACATCTTATTGCTGGACGAATTTTACCGTACGGCAGTGCGTCTGGCCGGGAAGCGTATTCTGTGGAATATGGTCCCGTGCGAAGAAGAAGAGCATTACGACGATTACGTCATGTCGCTTTACGCACAGGGCGTACTGACGCCAAACGAATGGCTGGATTTGGGCGGCCTGAGCTCCCTGTCGGCAGAAGAGTACTTTGGCGCCAGCCTCTGGCAGCTTTATAAGAGCATCGACTCACCGTACAAAGCGGTGCTGAAAACGCTGTTGCTCGAAGCCTATTCCTGGGAATACCCCACCCCGCGCCTGCTGGCGAAAGATATCAAGCAGCGTCTGCACGATGGAGAGATTGTCTCCTTTGGGCTTGATGCCTACTGCATGATGCTGGAGCGCGTCACCGAATACCTGAAAGCCATTGATGACACCACGCGTCTCGACCTGGTGCGTCGATGTTTCTATCTCAAAGTTTGTGAGAAGTTGAGCCGCGAACGCGCTTGCGTTGGCTGGCGTCGTGAAGTGGTCACACAGTTAGTCAAAGAATGGGGATGGGGCGAAGAGCGTCTCTCCATGCTCGACAATCGCGCCAACTGGAAAATCGATCAGGTACGTGAAGCGCACAACGAACTGCTTGATGCGATGATGCAAAGCTACCGTAACCTGATCCGCTTTGCGCGCCGTAACAACCTCAGCGTCTCCGCCAGCCCGCAGGACATCGGGGTATTGACCCGCAAACTGTATGCCGCGTTTGAAGCGTTGCCGGGCAAAGTCACCCTGGTTAACCCGCAGATTTCCCCCGATCTGTCAGAACCGAACCTGACCTTTATCTATGTGCCGCCGGGTCGCGCGAACCGCACCGGGTGGTATCTGTATAACCGTGCGCCAAGCATGGATTCGATCATCAGTCATCAGCCGCTGGAGTACAACCGCTACCTGAACAAGCTGGTGGCCTGGGCCTGGTTTAACGGCCTGCTGACCTCGCGCACCCGCCTGTTTATCAAAGGCAACGAGGTGGTCGATTTAGCCAAACTGCAGGAAATGGTGGCAGATGTCTCCCATCACTTCCCGCTGCGTCTGCCGGCACCCACGCCAAAAGCGCTCTACAGCCCGTGTGAAATTCGTCATCTGGCGATTATCGTCAATCTGGAATATGACCCGACGGCGGCCTTCCGCAATCAGGTCGTGCATTTTGACTTCCGCAAGCTGGACGTCTTCAGCTTTGGCGAGCAGCAAAACTGCCTGGTCGGCAGCGTGGATCTGCTGTACCGCAATTCGTGGAACGAAGTGCGTACCCTGCATTTCAACGGTGAGCAGGCGATGATCGAAGCGCTGAAAACCATTCTCGGCAAGATGCACCAGGATGCCGCGCCGCCGGACAGCGTGGAAGTGTT
Source organism: Enterobacter sp. WCHEn045836 (assembly GCF_003965585.1). NCBI lineage: Bacteria > Pseudomonadati > Pseudomonadota > Gammaproteobacteria > Enterobacterales > Enterobacteriaceae > Enterobacter > Enterobacter sp. WCHEn045836. The sequence continues at coordinate 39,747 of NZ_RXPT01000023.1, read as the reverse complement.
CTGCTACAGCCAGCACCTGCGGGGTTTGATTCGTACCCGCGTGCAGCAGTTAGTTTCAGAGTGTATTGAGCTGCGTCTTTCCAGTACCCGTCAGGAGACCGGCCGCTTTAAAGCGCTGCGTGTTTCAGGGCAAACCTGGGGTCTGTTCTTCGAACGTCTGAACGTGTCGGTGCAGAAGCTGGAGAACGCCATTGAGTTTTACGGCGCGATTTCCCACAACAAACTGCATGGCCTGTCGGTTCAGGTGGAGACCAACCACGTCAAACTGCCACAGGTGGTGGATGGCTTTGCCAGTGAAGGGATTATCCAGTTCTTCTTTGAAGAGTCGGGAGACGATGCCGGTTTCAATATCTACATTCTGGATGAGACCAACCGCGCCGAGGTGTATCACCACTGTGAAGGCAGTAAAGAGGAGCTGGTGCGTGACGTCAGCCGCTTCTACTCTTCATCACACGACCGCTTTACCTACGGCTCCAGCTTCATCAATTTCAACCTGCCGCAGTTCTACCAGATTGTGAACGTCGATGGTCGTGCGCAGGTGATTCCGTTCCGGACCCAGGCCGTCACGCCTGTAGCGCCTGCAAATCAGGACACCGCGCCGCTGTTGCAGCAGTATTTCTCGTGATGTTTTTCGCCGGGTGGCTACGGTTCGAGCCGTTGTAGGCCCGGTAAGGCGTAGCCGCCACCGGGCAACAACACTACCTGAAACTCACTTCCTCACCCGCCTGCGCAGTCGCTGCCTGCTCCAGCAGATCCCAGAAGGTTTCACCGCTACGGTCGCAAACCCATTCATCCCCTTTCAGATCGAAATGGTAGCCACCCTGTCTGGCCGCCAGCCATACCTGGTGAAGCGGCTCCTGGCGGTTAATAATAATTTTGCTGCCGTTTTCGAAACTGAGGGTCAGGATACCGCCGTTGATTTCACAATCGATATCGCTGTCGCCTTCCCAGTCGTCCAGGCGCTCTTCAATGGTCATCCACAGGGTGTCGGCAAGGCGATGGAATTCACTGTCGTTCATGGTTTTGTTCCTGTTTTTCGTGATGCCGGCAGTATAACCCTAAATAATTCCCGTTGCAGGAAAGCGGCAAACTCTTGCTTTTGTGTCTTCTCCTGCGATGATAGAAACAGATTTGAACTTACGGGCAACTTTATAATGAAAAACGCTTTCCGAACGCTTGCCGTTCTCATCACGCTGTTTAGTCTGACTGGCTGTGGACTGAAGGGGCCGCTGTACTTCCCGCCAGCGGATAAAACCGCGCCGCCGCCGACGAAACCTGTGAACAGCGGCATAGAGTCATCTACGCCAGATACTAACGATCGTGGCAACAACGGTGGCCCGACTCAGGTTAATCTCTGACGATCACGTTCTGTACCCGCGCAATGGAGCAAATGATGCAGTTCTCTAAAATGCATGGCCTTGGTAACGATTTTATGGTCGTCGACGCGGTAACGCAGAATGTCTTTTTCTCCCCGGAACTGATCCGCCGCCTGGCGGATCGACACCTGGGCGTGGGGTTCGATCAGCTGCTGGTGGTTGAACCGCCGTACGATCCCGACCTCGATTTCCACTACCGTATTTTTAACGCGGATGGCAGCGAGGTGAATCAGTGCGGCAATGGCGCGCGCTGTTTTGCCCGCTTTGTCCGCCTGAAAGGGCTGACCAATAAACGCGATATACGCGTCAGTACGGCGAATGGCCGCATGGTGCTCAGCGTTACCGATGACGAACTGGTGCGTGTGAACATGGGCGAACCAAACTTTGAGCCCTCCGCGGTGCCGTTTCGCGCAAACAAAGCGGAAAAGACCTATATTATGCGTGCGGCCGAGCAGACAGTATTGTGTGGCGTCGTCTCGATGGGCAACCCGCACTGTGTGATTCAGGTCGATAATGTGGAAACGGCCGCGGTCGAAACCCTTGGCCCGGTGCTGGAAAGCCACGAACGTTTCCCGGAACGGGCGAATATCGGTTTTATGCAGGTGGTGAAGCGCGAGCATATCCGTCTGCGTGTGTACGAGCGCGGCGCGGGCGAAACGCAGGCTTGCGGGAGCGGTGCCTGTGCTGCGGTGGCCGTCGGCATCTCTCAGGGGTTACTGGCCGAAGAGGTTCGCGTGGAGTTACCAGGCGGTCGTCTTGATATCGCCTGGAAAGGACCGGGTCATCCACTGTATATGACTGGCCCGGCGGCACATGTCTATGACGGGTTTATCCATCTATGAAACAACCAGGGGAAGAACTGCAGGAAACGGTGACGGAACTGGACGACAGGGCTGTTGTTGATTATCTGCTGCGCAATCCTGAGTTTTTTATTCGCAATGCACGCGTCGTCGAAGCGATGCGTGTGCCGCATCCGGTTCGCGGGACCGTGTCGCTGGTCGAATGGCACATGGCACGCTCGCGCAACCACATCAGTCAGCTTGAAGAGAACATGACGCTGCTGATGGAGCAGGCCAGCAATAACGAAAGCCTGTTCTATCGTCTGCTGCATCTGCAGGCGCGTCTGGCCTCGGCGCACAGCCTTGAAGAATTTCTCAGCCGCTTCCACCGCTGGGCGCGTGAACTGGGGCTGGCTGGCGCTACGATCCGTCTTTTCCCTGACCGCTGGCGCATTGGCGCGCCGTCTGGTTTTACCCATCTGGCGTTGAGTCGCCAGGCGTTTGAACCTCTGCGTATCCAGCGTCTGGGCCATGAGCACCACTATCTTGGGCCGCTTAACGGACCGGAACTGCTGGTGGTACTGCCGGAAGCCAAAGCGATAGGCTCGGTGGCGATGTCGATGATGGGGCGTGATGGCGATCTGGGGGTGATGTTATTTACCAGCCGCGATGCGCATCATTACGAGCAGGGACAAGGTACGCAGCTGCTGCAGGAGATCGCCCTGATGCTGCCTGAGCTGCTGGAGCGCTGGATTGAGCGCGTATGACGGACGCCCTGCTCACGACTGACGTCTCACGCTTTCTGCGCTACCTGGGCATTGAACGTCAGCTAAGCCCGATTACGCTGCTGAACTACCAGCGTCAGCTTGATGCCATCATGCAGATTGCCGATGAGATCGGCCTGAAAAGCTGGCAACAATGTGACGCTGCGACCGTCCGCGGGTTTGTTGTGCGCAGCCGTAAAAAAAACCTAAGCCCGGCGAGTCTGGCGCTCAGGCTTTCCGCGCTGCGCAGTTTCTTCGACTGGCTGGTGAGCCAGGGCGGCTTAAAAGCCAACCCGGCGAAAGGCATCGCCACGCCGAAAGCCCCGCGTCACCTGCCGAAAAATATCGACGTCGACGATGTAAACCGCCTGCTGGATATTGACCTCAATGACCCGCTGGCCGTGCGCGATCGCGCGATGCTGGAGGTCATGTACGGTGCGGGTTTGCGTCTTTCCGAACTGGTTAATCTCGATTTAAAACATCTCGATCTGGAGTCCGGCGAAGTGTGGGTGATGGGTAAGGGCAGCAAAGAGCGCCGCCTGCCGATTGGCCGTAATGCCGTCTCGTGGATTGAGCACTGGCTGGATCTGCGCGGGCTGTTTGGCGCCGAGGAGGATGCGCTGTTCCTGTCGAAACTCGGCAAGCGGATCTCGGCGCGTAACGTGCAGAAGCGTTTTGCGGAGTGGGGTATTAAGCAGGGGCTGAACAGCCACGTCCATCCGCATAAGCTGCGCCACTCCTTTGCCACCCACATGCTGGAATCGAGTGGCGATCTGCGTGGCGTGCAGGAACTGCTCGGCCACGCGAATCTTTCCACCACCCAAATCTATACCCATTTAGACTTTCAACACCTTGCGTCGGTGTATGACGCGGCGCATCCACGCGCCAAACGGGGGAAATAATGCGTTTTTACCGCCCACTGGGTCACATCTCAGCCCTGACGTTTGATCTTGATGACACCCTTTATGACAACCGTGAAGTGATCCTGCGTACTGAGCATGAGTCGCTGGCGTTTGTTCAGAACTACCATCCGGCGCTGAAGACGATGCAGAACAAAGACTTTCAGCTGCTGCGCCAGTCCCTGCGTGAGACCGAGCCGGATATTTATCACGATGTAACCGAATGGCGTCGCCGTGCGGTGGAGCAGGCGATGCTCAACGCTGGGCTGAGCGCGCAGGATGCGGCTGTCGGGGCTGAAGCCGCAATGGAAAACTTCGCCAAATGGCGCAGCCGTATCGACGTGCCGCAGGAAACGCACGACACGCTGGCAAAACTGGCAGAAAAATGGCCGCTGGTCGCAATCACCAATGGCAATGCGCAGCCGGAGCTGTTTGGTCTGGGGGATTACTTTGAATTTGTGCTGCGGGCGGGTCCGCACGGACGCTCGAAGCCGTTTAACGATATGTATCATCTGGCGGCGGAGAAGCTGAACCTGCCGCTCGGCGAAATGTTGCATGTGGGTGATGACCTGACCACAGACGTAGCGGGTGCCATCCGCTGCGGTATGCAGGCCTGCTGGATCAAGCCAGAAAAGACGGACCTGATGATCGCCCCGGACAGCCGTCTTCTGCCGCACCTGGAAATTTCACGGTTGGCATCCCTCACGACGCTGATATAATCACCAGTAATATTGTATAAATTACCAGGGTTTTTGCAGTTGTAGGCCCGGTAAGCGAAGCGCCACCGGGCGCTTTGCTGTGTTCCTGAATACTATGTGACGGTGCCAATGGACGTTTCTTACCTGCTCGACAGCCTTAATGACAAACAGCGTGACGCGGTTGCCGCCTCGCGTACCAACCTGCTGGTGCTGGCTGGGGCGGGCAGTGGTAAGACGCGCGTGCTGGTTCACCGTATCGCCTGGCTGCAGAGCGTGGAAAACTGCTCTCCGTACTCCATCATGGCGGTCACGTTCACCAACAAGGCGGCGGCGGAGATGCGCCACCGTATCGCCCAGCTGATGGGCACCAGCCAGGGCGGCATGTGGGTCGGCACCTTCCATGGCCTGGCGCACCGCCTGCTGCGCGCGCACCATATGGATGCCAATCTGCCGCAGGATTTCCAGATCCTCGACAGCGAAGACCAGCTCCGTCTGCTGAAACGCCTGATTAAGGCGATGAACCTCGACGAGAAGCAGTGGCCGCCGCGTCAGGCGATGTGGTACATCAACGGCCAGAAAGACGAAGGGTTGCGCCCGCACCATATTCAGAGCTTTGGCAACCCGGTGGAGCAGACCTGGCAGAACGTTTACAAGGCCTACCAGGAAGCGTGTGACCGCGCCGGGCTGGTGGACTTTGCCGAACTGTTGCTGCGCGCCCACGAGCTGTGGCTGAACAAACCGCACATCCTGCAGCACTACCGTGAACGCTTCACCAACATTCTGGTGGACGAATTCCAGGATACCAACAACATCCAGTACGCCTGGATCCGCCTGCTGGCCGGGGATACCGGCAAGGTGATGATCGTAGGCGATGACGATCAGTCCATCTACGGCTGGCGTGGCGCGCAGGTGGAAAACATCCAGCGCTTCCTCAATGACTTTCCCGGCGCCGAAACCATCCGTCTGGAGCAGAACTACCGCTCGACCAGCAATATCCTCAGTGCGGCCAACGCCCTGATTGAAAACAACAACGGGCGCCTGGGTAAAAAGCTGTGGACAGACGGTGTCGACGGCGAACCGATTTCCATTTACTGTGCCTTCAACGAGCTCGACGAAGCACGTTTCGTGGTGAACCGCATCAAAACCTGGCAGGACAACGGTGGCGCGCTGGAACAGTGTGCCATTCTCTATCGCAGCAACGCCCAGTCGCGCGTGCTGGAAGAGGCACTGCTGCAGGTGAGCATGCCGTACCGTATTTATGGCGGCATGCGCTTCTTCGAACGTCAGGAGATCAAAGACGCGCTCTCGTATCTGCGCCTGATCGCTAACCGAAACGATGATGCGGCGTTTGAACGCGTGGTGAATACGCCAACCCGCGGCATTGGTGACCGCACGCTGGATGTGGTGCGTCAGGCCTCGCGCGATCGCCAGCTTACGCTCTGGCAGGCGTGCCGCGAGCTGTTGCAGGAAAAGGCGCTTGCCGGACGCGCCGCCAGCGCGCTGCAGCGCTTCCTTGAGCTGATTGACGCGCTGGCCCAGGAAACGGCCGATATGCCGCTGCACGTGCAGACCGACCGGGTGATCAAAGACTCCGGCCTGCGCATGATGTACGAGCAGGAGAAAGGCGAGAAGGGCCAGACCCGTATTGAGAACTTAGAGGAGCTGGTGACGGCAACGCGCCAGTTCAGCTACAACGAAGAAGACGAAGATTTGATGCCGCTGCAGGCATTCCTTTCCCACGCCGCGCTGGAAGCGGGCGAAGGGCAGGCGGATACCTGGCAGGATGCGGTTCAGCTGATGACCCTCCACTCTGCTAAAGGCCTCGAATTCCCGCAGGTATTTATTGTCGGCATGGAAGAGGGGATGTTCCCGAGCCAGATGTCGCTGGATGAAGGCGGACGCCTGGAAGAGGAGCGCCGTCTGGCTTACGTCGGCGTGACGCGAGCGATGCAGAAACTGACGCTGACCTACGCCGAAACCCGTCGTTTGTACGGCAAAGAGGTATATCACCGTCCGTCACGCTTTATCGGCGAATTGCCGGAAGAGTGTGTGGAAGAGGTGCGTCTGCGCGCCAGTATCAGCCGCCCGGTCAGCCATCAGCGGATGGGCTCGCCCATCGCGGAAACCGACACTGGCTATAAGCTGGGCCAGCGCGTACGTCATTCGAAATTTGGCGAAGGCACCATCGTCAACCTGGAAGGTAGCGGCGAGCACAGTCGCCTGCAGGTGGCATTCCAGGGCCAGGGGATCAAATGGCTGGTGGCCGCGTATGCTAAGCTGGAAACAGTGTAACATTCAGAAAAGTATCATTATTTTGTAATAATCTGCTAGCCTTATACGTTGAAGGTCAATTAATGCCCTTCAGCGTTTCGTTGCGTGTTGACGCCACAGTTGCTGCTGGCGTAACATGCGCGCACGATTACGCTAAGAGGACATTCGCCTTGGACACACCCAGTAGATACTGGCTCAATTCCCTGTCATCCAGGAACAACTCCTAAGGCTATCTCCTCTTGCTGATGGCCTTAGTGGTTGTCAGCGACCTGCATTATTCCCGTCGCGCTGAGTCAGGCTGTTTAATGGTCTGAAACCCAATTTGTTTCTGTGTGCCCACCGAACTGTCCGATATTTTTTGCATTGGGAGTCCCGGTCATGTTGAGCGCATTTCAACTCGAAAATAACCGACTGACTCGGCTTGAAGCCGAAGAGTCACAGCCCCTCATTGATGCCGTATGGGTGGATCTGGTCGAGCCGGACGACGATGAACGCCTGCGCGTACAATCTGAGCTGGGGCAGAGTCTGGCAACTCGCCCGGAACTGGAAGACATCGAAGCATCCGCACGATTTTTTGAAGACGAAGACGGCCTGCACATTCACTCCTTCTTCTTCTTTGAAGATGCCGAAGACCACGCGGGAAACTCCACCGTGGCATTTACCATTCGCGACGGTCGTCTGTTTACCCTGCGCGAGCGCGAACTGCCGGCGTTTCGTCTCTACCGTATGCGCGCCCGCAGCCAGGCGATGGTGGACGGCAATGCTTACGAATTGCTGCTCGATCTGTTCGAAACCAAAATTGAGCAGCTGGCGGATGAGATTGAAAACATCTACAGCGATCTGGAAAAACTGAGCCGCGTCATCATGGAAGGCCATCAGGGCGATGAATACGACGAAGCGCTCTCCACGCTGGCGGAGCTGGAAGATATCGGCTGGAAGGTCCGTCTGTGTCTGATGGATACCCAACGCGCGCTGAACTTTCTGGTGCGCAAGGCGCGTCTGCCGGGCGGCCAGCTGGAACAGGCGCGTGAGATCCTGCGCGATATCGAATCCCTGCTGCCGCACAACGAATCCCTGTTCCAGAAGGTTAACTTCCTGATGCAGGCGGCGATGGGCTTTATCAACATCGAGCAGAACCGCATTATCAAGATCTTCTCGGTGGTATCGGTGGTGTTCCTGCCGCCGACGCTGGTGGCATCCAGCTACGGTATGAACTTTGAGTTTATGCCGGAGCTGAAGTGGAGTTTCGGCTACCCGGGCGCGATTATCTTTATGATCCTCGCCGGGCTGGCGCCGTATCTCTATTTCAAGCGTCGCAACTGGTTGTAATAAATCTGGCGGGTGCGCTGCGCTTACCCGCTCTACGATCGAATTCCCTCTCCCGGTGGGAGAGGGTTAGGGTGAGGGGAAGATCACAGCCCTTTACGTACCCGGCGCTGGGTATAAATCGCATCTGCGACAAAAATCGCCAGTGCTACCCAGATAAACGCGAACGTCACCATCTTATCCGCACCCGGCACTTCGCCGTAAAACACCACCGCCAGCAGGAACATCAGCGTCGGGCCGATGTACTGGAAAAAGCCCAGCGTGGACAGACGCAGGCGCGTTGCCGCACCGGTAAAGCAGAGCAGTGGGATGGTCGTCACCACCCCTGCGGCCATCAGCATCACATTCAGGGACCACGGGTTGCTGCCCATATGGCTGGTCGGGCTGTCGGCAATGGCGAACAGATAGATAGCGGCCACCGGCAACAGCCACAGGGTTTCAAACAGCATCCCGGTTTGCGCTTCCACGGCAATCTTCTTACGCACCAGCCCGTAGAACGCAAAGCTAAACGCCAGCCCCAGCGCAATAACAGGCAGTGAACCGAAGGTCCACAGCTGAACCAGCACGCCGCAGAAGGCGAGGATCACCGCCAGCCACTGCATCCGGCGGAAGCGCTCGCCGAGGAAAATCATCCCCAGCACAATATTCACCAGCGGGTTAATAAAATACCCCAGACTCGCTTCAAGCATGTGATGGTTATTCACCGCCCAGATAAACAGCAGCCAGTTTCCGCCAATCAGTACTGCCGAGAGTGCCAGCAGAAAGATCTTCTTCGGAGTTTTTAGCAGCGTTTTGACGCCAGACCACTGACGACTAACGCTCATCAGCGCGATCATGAAGAAGAAGGACCAGATGACGCGATGAGTGAGGATCTCATCGGCCGGTACGTAAGCGATAAACTTAAAGTAAGCGGGTGCGATACCCCAAATAAAATAAGCGGCAAGGGCGAGTAGCACGCCCTGCCGCGTCTGTTTAGCATCCATCGGGAAAATCCGTGACAAAAAAGTGAATCAACTTTACCCGATTTTTCGGCTTCAACCCACCATATAAGTGGCTGTTGCGCTGGCGATATAAAGTTGTTCTTCGTTATGCAGTTCAACACGCGCGACGGCAACCTTGTTCCCCGCGCGCAGCAGGCTGCTGGTACAGGTGAAGCGGTTTCCGCGCCCGGGACGCAGGTAATCGACGCGTAAGTCGATGGTACCCATACGGGATAACCGCTGGCGCAGTTCGTCTTCGTTGATGGTGTCATGGCGCGTCAGGGTGCTGCCAACGCATACCAGCCCTGCCGCCACGTCCAGCGCGGAGGCAATCACCCCGCCATGCAAAATGCTCTGCGCCCAGTTGCCTACCATCATCGGCTGGTTGTTAAAACTGAGCTGGGCAAAGGCTTTCTCGTACCGCTCCAGCTCCAGTCCCAGCGCGCGGTTAAACGGCATATGGTAAACAAAAATCTCGCCCACGAGTTTTAACGCTTCTTCGGCGGTAAGCATGGCTGACATGAGGCATCACATCCTTAATGTTAATGAAATGTTGATTTTATGCCTGGGCAAGCAAGAATTCCACTTTCAGAAACGAGGATGCAGAAGTTGCGACAGAAGTCTGTAGAATGTGCGCCATATAACAATTCGAGTCTTTTAACACTTTGCAGGAGATCACCACCGATGCGGACGTATCTGGCCTGGTTACTGGCAGCGGTTGCGCTGCCCCTCACAGCATATGCACAGGAAGCGACAGTCAAAGAAGTGCACGATACGCCAGCTGTTCGCGGTAGCATTATCGCTAACCTGCTGCAGGAGCATGATAATCCGTTCACGCTCTACCCGTACGACACCAACTATGTGCTTTACACCTGGACCAGCGATCTCAACAAAGAGGCGATTCGCTCCTATGACTGGGCTGAGAATGCGCGTAAAGATGAGGTGAAGTATCAGCTCAGCCTCGCGTTCCCGTTCTGGCGCGGCATTCTGGGGCCGAATTCGGTACTCGGGGCGTCTTATACGCAGAAATCCTGGTGGCAGCTTTCCAACAGCGGTGAATCTTCACCGTTCCGTGAAACCAACTATGAGCCACAGCTGTTTCTGGGTTTCGCAACGGATTATGAGTTTGCAGGCTGGACATTGCGTGACGTTGAAGTGGGCTTCAACCATGACTCCAACGGCCGTTCCGATCCCACCTCACGTAGCTGGAACCGCGCCTATACGCGCCTGATGGCGCAGAATGGTAATTTGATGGTGGAAGTGAAGCCGTGGTACGTGGTGGGCAGCACCGATGACAACCCGGATATCACCAAATATATGGGCTACTATCAGCTCAAAATTGGTTATCAGTTGGGTGATGCGGTACTGAGCGCCAGGGGCCAGTACAACTGGAACACCGGTTACGGTGGCGCAGAAGTGGGCTTAAGCTACCCGATGACCAAACACGTGCGTATTTATACCCAGGTCTACAGCGGTTACGGCGAGTCGCTCATCGATTACAACTTCAACCAGACCCGCGTGGGTGTGGGCGTAATGCTGAACGATATTTTCTAGATTGCTCGAATGTTTTTGCGTTAATCGTTGAAGTTTCTCTCTCAGGCGCTGAAAATAGCGCCTGTTTCATTTCTGGCATATGGGGTTAACGTGGCGCAGGCGGAAGTATTGAATCAGGAATCGCTGGCTAAACAGGTTTTGCATGAAACCTTTGGCTATCAGCAATTCCGTCCTGGCCAGGAAACCATCATTGAAACCGTGCTGGAAGGTCGTGATTGCCTGGTGGTAATGCCGACCGGTGGCGGTAAATCGCTCTGCTATCAGGTGCCTGCACTGGTACTTAATGGCCTGACGGTCGTGGTATCGCCGCTGATTTCTCTGATGAAAGACCAGGTTGACCAACTGCTCGCCAACGGCGTGGCAGCGGCCTGTCTTAACTCCACGCAAACCCGCGAGCAGCAGCAAGAGGTGATGGCCGGTTGCCGTACCGGACAGATTCGCTTGCTGTATATCGCGCCAGAACGTCTGATGCTGGATAACTTCCTCGACCATCTGGCGCACTGGAATCCCGTTCTGCTGGCCGTTGATGAAGCGCACTGTATTTCGCAATGGGGCCACGACTTCCGCCCGGAATATGCCGCACTTGGCCAGCTTCGCCAGCGCTTCCCCGAACTGCCGTTTATGGCGCTGACCGCCACGGCAGATGACACCACGCGGCTGGATATCGTCCGCCTGCTGGGGCTGAACGACCCGCTTATCCAGGTCAGCAGTTTCGACCGCCCGAACATCCGCTATATGCTGATGGAAAAGTTCAAGCCGCTGGATCAGCTTCTGCGTTATGTGCAGGAGCAGCGCGGCAAGTCAGGCATCATTTACTGTAACAGCCGCGCGAAGGTGGAAGACACCGCTGCGCGTCTGCAAAACCGCGGCTTTAGCGCGGCGGCCTATCATGCCGGGTTAGAAAACCATATCCGCGCCGACGTGCAGGAAAAATTCCAGCGCGATGATCTGCAGATTGTGGTGGCGACGGTGGCATTCGGGATGGGCATTAACAAGCCCAACGTACGCTTTGTGGTGCACTTCGATATTCCGCGAAATATCGAATCCTACTATCAGGAAACCGGCCGCGCCGGACGTGATGGCCTGCCTGCGGAAGCGATGCTGTTTTACGATCCGGCCGATATGGCGTGGCTGCGCCGCTGTCTGGAAGAGAAACCGCAGGGACAGCTGCAGGATATCGAGCGTCACAAGCTCAACGCCATGGGTGCGTTTGCTGAAGCGCAAACCTGCCGCCGTCTGGTGCTGCTCAACTACTTTGGTGAAGGGCGTCAGGAGCCGTGCGGCAACTGCGATATCTGTCTCGACCCGCCGAAGCAGTACGATGGCCTGATGGACGCGCGTAAGGCGCTCTCGACCATTTACCGTGTGAATCAGCGCTTCGGGATGGGCTATGTGGTGGAAGTGTTACGTGGCGCCAATAACCAGCGTATCCGCGACATGGGCCACGATAAGTTGCCCGTCTACGGTATTGGTAAGGACCAGAGCCACGAGCATTGGGTCAGCATTATTCGCCAGTTGATTCACCTCGGCTTTGCCACACAGAACATCGCCCAGCACTCCGCGCTTCAGCTCACCGAAGCTGCGCGTCCGGTACTGCGCGGGGATGTTGAACTCAAGCTCGCCGTGCCGCGCGTTGTCGCCCTGAAACCGCGGGTGATGCAGAAGTCTTACGGCGGCAACTACGACCGCAAGCTGTTCGCCAAACTGCGCAAGCTGCGTAAAGCGATTGCCGACGAAGAAAACATCCCGCCGTACGTGGTGTTCAACGACGCGACGCTGATTGAGATGGCCGAGCAGATGCCGCTCAGCGCGAGCGAGATGCTGAGCGTCAACGGCGTCGGTACGCGCAAGCTGGAGCGCTTTGGTAAAGCGTTCATGGCGCTCATCCGTTCACATGCCGATGGTGATGATGAGGAGTAGTCAGCCGGGCAAAAAAGTGCCAGGATGATGACTCACTGAATTATTTCCCCGCGAGCTAATTATGTTAATGCTATTTCTTACCGTGGCGTTAGTGCACATCGTTGCGCTGATGAGCCCAGGCCCTGACTTTTTCTTCGTGTCACAAACCGCCGTCAGCCGCTCCCGCAAAGAGGCGATGATGGGCGTGCTCGGTATTACCATGGGCGTCATGGTCTGGGCGGCAGTCGCACTGCTCGGTCTGAATCTGATTCTGGCGAAGATGGCCTGGTTGCATAACATCATTATGGTCGGTGGTGGCCTGTACCTGTGCTGGATGGGCTACCAGATGCTGCGCGGGGCGCTGAAGAAAGAAGAGAAAAAGCCGCAAGAGCCGAAGGTCGAGTTGGCTACGGGCGGCCGTAGCTTTGTGAAAGGGCTGCTGACCAACCTGGCGAACCCGAAAGCGATTATCTATTTCGGCTCCGTCTTCTCCCTGTTCGTGGGCGACAGCGTGGGGGCGGGTGCGCGCTGGGGGATCTTCCTGCTGATCGTGGTTGAGACGTTTGCGTGGTTCACCGTTGTTGCCAGCCTGTTTGCCTTACCGGCGATGCGCCGTGGTTATCAGCGCATCGCGAAGTGGATTGACGGCTTCGCCGGCGCGCTGTTCGCCGGCTTTGGTATTCATCTTATTATTTCTCGCTAAGCGTGACGCGCTGACGCAAGCAGCGCGCCAACCAGCATAAACAGCGAACCAAAGACTTTATTCAGGGCCTTCATCTGCTTAGGCCCTTTAATCCATGCCGCAATTCGCTGCGCCAGTGTTGCGTAGCCAATCATCACAATAATATCGACAACAATGGTGGTCACGCCCAGGACTACGTACTGCATTACCTGCGGCTGATGCGGGACGATAAACTGTGGGAACAGGGCGGCCAGAAAAACGATGCTTTTTGGGTTGGTCAGATTCACAAACACCGCCCGCTTAAACAGGCGACCGCGCGTTTGCGTCCGGGCGAGGGTGTTCAGGTCAATCGAGCCTGCTGCGCGCCACTGCTGAATCCCGAGCCAAATCAGATACGCCGCACCGGCCCATTTCAGCACTTCAAACGCCAGCACCGAGCGGGAGAACAACGTCCCCAGACCAATACCGACCAGCACAATGTGAATACCCAGCCCAGCCTGCAAACCGGCTATAGACGCCACCGCCCCGCGATAACCGTGGTTAATGGAGGTTGTCATGGTATTAATTGCGCCCGAACCCGGTGAAAGGCTGAGGATGATGGATGTCAGCAGGTAAGCGAACCACCACTCGAAGGTCATTTGAAACTCCCGAATCGTCTGTTTTTATGCCACAATACGCTATTGTTGAGTCATTTTGTGACCGGTTACGAAAAAAACGATATTCCCTGGATTACGGGGGGTGGAAACCCGATGTTGCAGCAGAAAAAGGACTGGGAAACACGAGAAAACGCATTTGCTGCTTTCTCCATGGGGCCGCTAACCGATTTCTGGCGCCAGCGTGAGGAAGATGAGTTTACAGGCGTCGGGAATATCCCGGTACGCTTTGTTCGTTTCCGTGATGTAAAAAACGATCGGGTCATCGTGGTCTGTCCCGGTCGTATTGAGAGCTACATTAAATACGCCGAACTGGCCTATGACCTGTTCCATCTGGGCTTCGACGTGTTGATTATCGACCACCGCGGGCAGGGACTGTCCGGGCGTATGTTATCCGACACCCATCGCGGTCATGTGGATAACTTCAGCGATTATGTCGACGATCTTGCCGCATTCTGGCAGCAGGAAGTCGAGCCTGGCCCGTGGCGTAAGCGCTATATTCTGGCACACTCGATGGGCGGCGCGATTTCAACGCTGTTTTTACAACGTTATGAGCACCAGTGCGATGCCATTGCGCTCACCGCGCCGATGTATGGCATCGTCATGCGTTTTCCTGACTGGATGGTGCGCCATATCCTTGACTGGGCTGAGGGCCATCAGCGCATTCGTGAAGGATACGCCATCGGGACGGGGCGCTGGCGCGCATTGCCGTTTGCTCTGAACGTGCTGACCCATAGCCGGCAACGGTATCGTCGTAACCTGCGTTTTTATGCCGATGAACCGCGCCTGCGCGTAGGTGGCCCAACGTATCATTGGGTACGGGAGGGCATTCTTGCCGGTGAACAGGTTCTGGCAGGGGTTGGTTGTGATGATACGCCGACGCTGCTGATCCAGGCAGAAGAAGAGCGTGTGGTGGATAACCGCATGCACGACCGTTTTTGTGAATTGCGCGCTGCCGCGGGTCACCCCTGTGAAGGGGGTAAACCACTGGTCATCAACGGCGCGTACCATGAGATCCTTTTCGAAAAGGACGCTATGCGCTCAGTCGCGCTCAACGCCATTGTTGAATTTTTCGACAGGCATAACTGATTTTTTATTGAGGTTAAATTTCCCTATGTACCAGGTTGTTGCATCTGACTTAGATGGCACGCTGCTTTCCCCCGACCACACCCTGTCGCCTTACGCGAAAGAGACGTTAAAACTGCTGACTGCCCGCGGCGTGCACTTTGTGTTTGCCACCGGGCGCCACCACGTGGACGTGGGGCAGATCCGCGATAACCTGGAGATCAAATCGTACATGATCACCTCCAACGGTGCGCGCGTGCACGACACCGATGGCAATCTGATCTTTACCCACAACCTGGATCGCGATATTGCCGCCGATCTGTTCGGTGTGGTGCACAATAATCCGGCTATCGTCACGAACGTTTACCGCGATGATGACTGGTTCATGAACCGTCATCGTCCGGAAGAGATGCGTTTCTTCAAAGAAGCGGTGTTTAACTACTCCCTGTATGAGCCAGGTCTGCTGGAGCCGGAAGGGATCAGCAAAGTCTTCTTTACCTGCGAAAGTCACGAAGAACTGCTGCCGCTGGAGCAGGCGATCAACGCCCGCTGGGGCGATCGCGTCAACGTAAGCTTCTCCACGCTGACCTGCCTGGAAGTGATGGCGGGGGGGGTCTCCAAAGGTCACGCTCTGGAAGCGGTAGCCAAACGCATGGGCTTTGAGCTGAAAGACTGTATCGCCTTTGGTGATGGCATGAACGATGCTGAGATGCTCTCGATGGCGGGTAAAGGCTGCATCATGCAGAACGCGCACCAGCGCCTGAAAGACCTGCACCCGGAGCTGGAAGTGATCGGCACTAACGCAGACAACGCGGTACCGAAATATCTGCGCAAGCTGTTCCTTGAATAATCTTCATTTGATTATTTATCGCTCAGTTGTCAACTAAAGAGTTCGCTACAATGCCTCTCCTTCTTTCTGAGAGACAAGCATTGTGGCGCTACTCATTATCACCACTATCCTGTGGGCCTTCTCCTTTAGCCTGATTGGCGAATACCTTGCCGGTTCGGTCGACAGCTATTTCTCGGTGCTGATGCGCGTGGGGCTGGCGGCGCTGGTGTTCCTGCCCTTTTTGCGGATGCGCGGACAATCACTGAAGACCATTCTGCTCTATATGCTGGTGGGGGCGATGCAGCTCGGCATCATGTATCTGTTCAGCTTTCGGGCGTATATCTACTTGTCCGTTTCGGAGTTCCTGCTCTTTACGGTGCTGACGCCGCTCTACATCACGCTGATTTACGACCTGCTCAGCAGGCGTCGTCTGCGTTGGGGCTATCTGTTGAGTGCGGCGCTGGCGGTGATTGGCGCGGCGATTATTCGCTACGATAAAGTGAGCGATCACTTCTGGACCGGCCTGATGTTCGTGCAGTTAGCAAACATCAGCTTCGCCATCGGCATGGTGGGCTACAAGCGCCTGATGGAAACCCGCCCGATGCCGCAGCACAACGCCTTTGCCTGGTTCTATCTGGGGGCGGCGGTGGTTGCGGTCGCGGCGTGGTTTATGCTGGGTAACCCGCAAAAGCTACCTACCACCTCCGTGCAGTGGGGCATTTTGGTCTGGCTGGGTGTGGTGGCCTCGGGGCTGGGGTACTTCATATGGAACTACGGCGCTACGCAGGTAGACGCCGGTACGCTGGGGATCATGAACAATGTGCATGTACCCGCGGGGCTGCTGGTTAATCTTGCCATCTGGCAGCAACAGCCACACTGGCCAAGTTTCCTTATTGGGGGAGCGGTGATCCTGGCTTCGCTGTGGGTACATCGGCGTTGGGTCGCTCCGCGCTCCGCACAAACGGAAGATGGTCGCACGCGTGGTTCCGCGTTGAGCGAATAAACGCTTCCGTTATCGGCTGACGCTGCTCGCCATCGCGCACGGCAGCGTACAGCCGGCTCCACAGTCCTTCACCCAGGGTTTTGGTGACCACCAGGCCCTGGCGTTCAAAACTCTCCACCACCCAATGCGGCAGCGCCGCGATGCCCATTCTGGCGGCCACCATCTGAATCAACAGCAACGTATTATCCACGCTTTTCAGCTGTGGGCTGATACCCGCTGGCTGCAGGAAATGGCGCCAGATATCCAGGCGACTGCGCTGCACCGGGTATATCAGCAGTGTCTCAGTCGCCAGGTCTTCCGGGGTGATACGCGTCTTGCTGGCCAGCGGATGATCCGGCGCCAGCACCAGGCGCACCTCATAATCGAACATCGGTGAATAGTGCAGGCCACTACGTGGCAGGATGTCTGATGTCATGACCAGATCCAGTTCGCCCTGCTGGAGAGACGGCTGCGGGTCAAACGTCACGCCGGAGGTAAAGTCCATCTCCACCTGCGGCCACTTCTGGCGGAAGTTTTCAAGCGCGGGAGTTAACCACTGAATACAGCTGTGGCACTCAATGGCGATACGCAATTTAGTCTGCTGCGGCTCATTACAGGACTGAAGCGCGCTGGCAATCTGCGGCAGCACCTGATTAGCCAGTTGCAGGAGGATCTCGCCCTGCGGGGTAAAGCGCAGCGGCTGGCTCTTACGCACAAACAGACGAAAGCCGAGACGTTGTTCCAGATCGCTGAACTGGTGAGAAAGGGCGGACTGAGTCTGGTGCAGTGAGGCCGCCGCCGCCGCGAGAGAACCGCAGTTTCGCAACGCTTGTAGCGTTTTCAGGTGTTTTATCTCGATCATGAAAGTCCTTCACTTCGCCATGAACATTTTGCGCTTGAGGAATATACAGTACCTGCCAATTATAGATGTGTAAACATCTGGACGTCTAAATAACGAATTTCACAAGGGGCATGACATGACAATCCGCAATCACACTCTCGGTTTCCCTCGCGTTGGCCTGCGTCGCGAGCTAAAAAAAGCACAAGAAAGCTACTGGGCAGGAAACACCACGCGTGAAGAGCTGCTGGCAGTGGGCCGCGAACTGCGTGCCCGCCACTGGGAGCAGCAAAAACAGGCGGGGGTAGACCTGCTGCCGGTGGGCGATTTCGCCTGGTACGACCATGTTCTGACGACCAGCCTGCTGCTTGGCAACGTACCGGCTCGTCATCAGAACAACGATGGATCGGTAGATATCGACACGCTGTTCCGCATCGGCCGTGGCCGGGCGCCAACCGGTGAGCCAGCGGCAGCGGCGGAAATGACCAAGTGGTTTAACACCAACTATCACTATATGGTGCCGGAATTTGTTAAAGGGCAGCAGTTCAAACTGACCTGGACCCAGTTACTGGATGAAGTGGACGAAGCGCTGGCGCTGGGGCATCAGGTGAAACCGGTGCTGCTGGGGCCTGTGACCTACCTGTGGTTGGGGAAAGTCAAAGGCGAGCCGTTCGATCGTCTGAGCCTGCTGAAGGACATTCTGCCGGTCTACAAACAGGTGCTGATTGAGCTGGGCAAACGCGGTATTCAGTGGGTGCAAATTGACGAGCCGGCGCTGGTGCTCGAACTGCCACAAGCGTGGCTTGATGCTTTCAAACCGGCTTACGATGCACTCACCGGGCAGGTGAAGCTGTTGCTTACCACCTACTTTGAAGGTGTGACGCCGAACCTCGGCACCATCACCAGATTGCCGGTGCAGGGCCTGCACGTTGACCTGGTGCATGGCAAAGATAATGTCGCAGAACTGCATAAACGCCTGCCAGCGGACTGGCTGCTTTCTGCCGGGCTGGTGAATGGTCGTAACGTCTGGCGCGCCGATCTGACAGAGAAATATGCGCAGATTAAGGATATCGTCGGCAAACGTGAATTGTGGGTTGCCTCTTCCTGCTCCCTGCTGCACAGCCCGATCGATCTCAGCGTAGAAACCCGTCTGGATGCGGAAGTGAAGAGCTGGTTCGCCTTTGCCCTGCAAAAATGTGAAGAGCTGGCCCTGCTGCGTGATGCCCTGAACAGCGGTGACACGGCGGCGATTACCGAATGGAGCGCCCCGATTCAGGCGCGCCGTCACTCGGCTCGCGTTCACAACCCGGCGGTGGAAAAACGCCTGGCGGCCATCACCGCGCAGGACAGCCAGCGGCAAAGCCCGTATGAAGTGCGTGCTGAAGCCCAGCGTGCCCGTTTCAACTTGCCTGCGTGGCCAACCACCACCATCGGTTCCTTCCCGCAAACTACCGAGATCCGCGGTCTGCGTCTGGACTTCAAAAAGGGCAACCTTGATGCGGCCAACTACCGCACCGGCATCGCGGAACATATCAAACAGGCGATTGTGGAGCAGGAGCGCTTAGGTCTGGACGTGCTGGTTCACGGGGAGGCGGAGCGTAACGACATGGTGGAGTACTTCGGTGAACATCTGGACGGCTTCGTCTTTACCCAAAACGGCTGGGTGCAGAGCTACGGCTCCCGCTGCGTAAAACCGCCGGTGGTGATCGGTGATGTCAGCCGTCCGCACCCGATCACCGTCGAATGGGCTAAATATGCCCAGTCCCTGACTGACAAGCCGGTAAAAGGCATGTTGACCGGTCCGGTGACCATTCTTTGCTGGTCCTTCCCGCGTGAGGACGTCAGCCGCGAAACGATCGCGAAGCAAATTGCGCTGGCGCTGCGTGATGAAGTGGCGGATCTGGAAGCGGCGGGCATTGGCATCATCCAGATTGATGAACCGGCCCTGCGCGAAGGGCTTCCGCTGCGTCGTAGCGACTGGGATGCCTATCTGCAGTGGGGTGTGGAAGCATTCCGCATCAACGCCGCAGTGGCGAAGGATGACACGCAGATCCACACCCATATGTGTTACTGCGAATTTAACGACATCATGGATTCGATCGCCGCACTGGACGCCGACGTGATCACCATTGAAACCTCGCGTTCAGATATGGAGCTGCTGGAGTCGTTCGAAGAGTTCGACTACCCGAACGAAATCGGGCCGGGTGTGTATGACATTCACTCCCCGAACGTGCCGAGCGTGGAGTGGATCGAAGCCCTGCTGAAGAAAGCCGCCCGGCGCATTCCGGCAGAGCGTCTGTGGGTGAACCCGGACTGCGGTCTGAAAACCCGCGGCTGGCCTGAAACCCGCGCGGCGCTGGCGAACATGGTGCAGGCGGCGCAGAATTTGCGTCAGGGATAAGACGTTCGTTGCTCCCGTTATGTAGGCCCGGTAAGGCATCGCCGCCACCGGGCTTTAATGTTTACGCTTTCTTCCCGCCATACTGGCTAAACCACGCCAGCATTCTCTGCCAGCCATCTTTCGCAGATTCTGCGTGATAGCTCGGACGATAATCGGCGTTAAACGCATGCCCGGCATCCGGATAGACCACAATCTCCGCCTTCGCATTCGCCGCGCGTAGCGCATGACGCATAGTCTCTACCGTATCGAGTGGAATACCCGTGTCCTGACCACCGTACAGTCCCAGCACCGGGGCATTTAAGTCTGTGGCGATATCAACCGGATGTTTTGGTGAGTTCAGCGTTTTTTCGCCTACCAGTTTACCGTACCAGGCCACGGCAGCTTTCAGTTGCGGATTGTGTGCGGCATACAGCCAGCTAATGCGTCCCCCCCAACAGAAACCCGTTATCATCAGGCGATGCGCATCACCGCCGTTACGCGCCGCCCAGCTGGCAACATGATCCAGATCGGCCAGCACCTGTGCATCCGGCACTTTGCTGACCAGGTTGCTCAAAAGCGTTGGGATGTCGCTGTAGTCATTCGGATCGCCCTGACGGAAATAGAGCTCTGGCGCAACGGCCAGATAACCTTCCAGCGCCAGTCGGCGGCAGAGGTCGCGAATATGTTCGTGAACGCCGAAAATTTCCTGAACCACAATCACGATCGGCAGCGGACCGTCAGCCGATTTTGGTCGCGCGTGGTAAGCAGGCATATTCTCCCCCTGCGAGGGAATGGAGGTCTCTCCCGCCGTGATGGCGTCTTCAGGCGTTGAGACGATGGTCGAGGCATGCGGGGCCGCAGCAGGTGCAAAACCGGTTTTTTCAGTCATGGCATTCTCCGTACCAATGAGTTAGCGCAAAGGTAAATATAGACACCAGGTTAACAACCCACAGTGCCTTAAACGGTCTATCTTTTGTGCAGCACGCCACGATATAACTTGTTAATGTGATGTAAATCACTTTTTTATGGAAATTTACTGCAATCATTTTCATTCATGGTGAGATGTGTCACGAAATTATGCGTATTGCTTCTGTAAAGTACCGTTTTACTTCTTCTGACTAACCGACCCACAGAGGAGTCACCTATGTCTAAGTCTGATGTTTTTCATCTCGGCCTCACCAAAAACGATTTACAAGGGGCTACGCTCGCTATCGTCCCGGGCGATCCTGAGCGTGTGGAAAAGATCGCCGCGCTGATGGATAAGCCGGTTAAGCTGGCAGCCCATCGTGAATTCACCACCTGGCGTGCAGAGCTGGATGGTAAGGCCGTGATTGTGTGCTCTACCGGTATCGGTGGCCCGTCTACCTCCATTGCCGTTGAAGAGCTGGCGCAGCTGGGCATCCGTACTTTCCTGCGTATCGGTACCACTGGCGCTATTCAGCCGCATATTAACGTCGGCGACGTGCTGGTCACGACCGCGTCCGTGCGCCTGGATGGCGCAAGCCTGCACTTTGCACCAATGGAGTTCCCGGCGGTTGCCGATTTCGAATGTACGACGGCGCTGGTTGAAGCGGCGAAATCCGTTGGCGCCACCACGCACGTGGGCGTAACCGCCTCTTCCGATACCTTCTACCCAGGCCAGGAGCGTTACGACACCTTCTCTGGCCGTGTGGTGAGCCGTTTTAAAGGTTCTATGGAAGAGTGGCAGTCTATGGGCGTGATGAACTATGAGATGGAATCCGCAACGCTGCTGACCATGTGCGCAAGCCAGGGTCTGCGTGCCGGTATGGTGGCGGGCGTTATCGTCAACCGTACCCAGCAGGAGATCCCGAACGCCGAAACCATGAAGCAGACCGAAAGTCATGCGGTGAAAATCGTGGTTGAAGCCGCGCGTCGTCTAATCTAGTTCCCTCTTCTGCAACCAAAGGCCGACACGTTCGGCCTTTATTTTTTGCGTAGCGCCTCGCAGGAAAACCCTTTCAAACTGGACGTTTATACAGCACAATCTTATTTTGTGCGGTAATACGTTGATGCAGGGGGCATTGTGGATCTCTCAATCCTGATTTACGCGGTGATTGCGCTGGCGGGCGTGGCGATAGGCTGGCTGATTTCCAGCTATCAGCACGCGCAGCAAAAGGCCGACCAGCTGGCAGAGCGTGAAGAGATAGTCGCCGAGCTAAGCGGGGCAAAACAGCAACTTGCGTTGAGTGAACACTGGCGAGACGAGTGCGAGTTACTCAACAACGAACTGCGCAATCTGCGTGATATCAACACTTCACTGGAAGCCGATCTCCGTGAAGTAACGACCCGCCTTGAATCCACTCAACTGCATGCGGAAGATAAAATCCGCCAGATGATCAACAGCGAGCAGCGTCTCAGCGAACAGTTTGAGAACCTCGCAAACCGCATTTTTGAACACAGCAACCGCCGCGTTGATGAACAAAACCGCCAGAGTCTGAACAGTCTCCTGACGCCTCTGCGTGAGCAACTGGACGGTTTCCGTCGTCAGGTGCAGGACAGCTTTGGTCAGGAGGCCCGTGAGCGCCACACCCTGGCACATGAAATTCGTAATTTGCAGCAGCTGAATGCGCAAATGGCGCAGGAGGCGGTCAACCTGACCCGTGCCCTGAAAGGGGATAACAAAACGCAGGGTAACTGGGGTGAAGTCGTCCTCACCCGGGTGCTGGAAGCTTCTGGTCTGCGTGAAGGGTATGAATACGAAACTCAGGTCAGCATCGAAAACGACGCCCGCTCGCGAATGCAGCCGGATGTCATCGTGCGTTTGCCGCAGGGCAAGGATGTGGTGATTGACGCCAAAATGACGCTGGTGGCCTATGAGCGTTACTTCAACGCGGAGGATGACTACACCCGCGAATCGGCGCTACAGGAGCACATTGCCTCCGTGCGGAACCATATTCGTCTGCTGGGCAGAAAAGACTACCAGCAGCTGCCGGGGCTGCGCTCACTTGACTATGTCCTGATGTTTATCCCGGTAGAGCCCGCGTTTCTGCTGGCACTCGACAGACAGCCCGAACTGATAACTGAAGCGCTGAAAAACAACATTATGCTGGTCAGTCCCACCACGCTGCTGGTGGCGTTACGCACCATTGCCAACCTGTGGCGCTATGAACATCAGAGCCGCAACGCGCAGCAGATTGCCGATCGCGCCAGCAAGCTGTACGACAAAATGCGCCTCTTTGTGGATGATATGTCCTCGGTCGGGCAAAGCCTGGACCGCGCGCAGGACAACTACCGCCAGGCGATGAAAAAACTCGCCTCCGGGCGTGGCAATCTGCTGGCGCAAGCCGAAGCCTTCCGCGGACTGGGGGTAGAGGTTAAACGCGAGATTAATCCGGAACTGGTTGAACAAGCCACGGCACAGGACGAAGAGTTTCGCCTGCGGGAAGGCGCTGATGAACAAAAGAGAGACAGTGAAGACAACGAGTTAGCGGCAGAGTTATCGCCAGACCCGCATCTGGCGCGTTTCTTACGTGGTGGTTGAAACGTAGGGCAAACGCGCCCAATCTGTTACACTTCACGAACATTTTACTGATAAGCAGGCTCTGAGATGGTTGACGATTCACAAGACACGACGCACTTTGGCTTTCAGACTGTCGCCAAAGCGCAGAAAGCTGACATGGTGGCCCACGTATTTCATTCCGTGGCGGCGAAGTACGATGTGATGAATGACTTGATGTCATTCGGCATTCATCGCTTGTGGAAGCGCTTCACCATCGACTGTAGCGGTGTACGTCGTGGACAAACGGTACTGGATCTTGCCGGTGGTACTGGCGATTTGACCGCGAAGTTCTCCCGTCTGGTGGGTGAAACCGGGCGTGTCGTTCTGGCCGACATCAATGACTCCATGCTGAAAATGGGACGCGAGAAGCTGCGTAACATCGGCGTGGTGGGGAATGTTGAGTATGTGCAGGCAAACGCCGAAGCGCTGCCGTTCCCGGACAACACCTTTGACTGCATCACCATCTCGTTTGGCCTGCGTAACGTTACTGATAAAGAAAAAGCGCTGCGCTCAATGTATCGCGTGTTGAAACCGGGTGGACGTCTGCTGGTGCTTGAGTTCTCCAAACCGATTATCGAGCCACTGAGCAAAGCCTACGACGCCTATTCATTCCACGTTCTGCCGCGTATCGGCGAGCTGGTGGCAAACGACGCAGAAAGCTACCGCTATCTGGCGGAATCCATTCGCATGCATCCGGATCAGGACACTCTGAAGGCCATGATGCAGGACGCGGCGTTTGAAAACGTTGAGTATTTCAACATGACGGCGGGTGTCGTCGCACTGCATCGCGGTTATAAGTTCTGAGTGGAGGTGTCCCGTGCCCTTTAAACCCTTAGTCACCGCAGGCATCGAGAATGTACTGAATGCCTTCCTTTATCGTGCGCCGGCGCTAAAAGCCGCGCGTCAGCGGCTTAACGGGAAGGTATTACGCATCGTTTTAAAAGAGTTCTCGACGCCGCTTGTGCTGGTCTTCAGCGAACGCCAGCTTGACGTTCTGGGGGAGTGGGAAGGAGAAGCCGACTGCTCTGTCATCACGCACATGAGCGTGCTGCCAAAACTGCGTGACCGCCAGCAGCTGACGGCGCTGATCCGTAGCGGTGAGCTGGAAGTGGAAGGCGACCTACAGGTCGTACAAAATTTCGTTGCGCTCAGCGATCTGGCTGAGTTCGACCCGGCAGAGCTGCTTGCGCCTTTTATTGGCGACATTGCAGCGGAAGGGATCGGCAAAGCCCTGCATGGCGGTACCGCGTTCCTGCGTAAAAGCCTGCAACGTCAGCAGCGCTATGCGGCAGAAGTGCTGACCGAAGAGTGGCGTATGGCCCCCGGACCGCTGGAAGTGGCCTGGTTCGCGGAAGAGACCGCGGCTGTTGAACGTGCGGTTGATGCGTTAACCAAACGGCTGGAAAAACTGGAGGGCAAATGACGCCTGGTGAAATTCGGCGCCTCTATTTTATCGTCCACACCTTTTTGAGTTACGGGCTCGACGAGCTTATCCCCAAAATGCGTATCACGCTGCCGCTTCGTATCTGGCGGCGGATGCTGTTCTGGATGCCTAATCGCCATAAAGGTCAGCCGCTGGGTGAACGCCTGCGTCTGGCGCTACAGGAGCTGGGCCCGGTATGGATTAAGTTCGGGCAAATGCTCTCTACCCGTCGCGATCTTTTCCCGCCCCAGATTGCCGATCAGCTGGCGCTGCTGCAGGATCGCGTGGCCCCGTTTGACGGCGTGCGCGCGAAAAAACAGATCGAAGAGGCGATGGGCAATATTCCTGTTGAGACCTGGTTCGACGATTTCGACATTCAGCCTTTGGCTTCTGCCTCCATTGCCCAGGTGCATACCGCACGTCTGAAAGAGAATGGCAAAGAAGTCGTTATCAAAGTTATCCGCCCGGATATCCTGCCGATCATCAAAGCGGACATGAAGCTTATCTATCGTCTGGCGCGCTGGGTTCCACGTCTGCTCCCTGACGGACGCCGCCTGCGCCCGCTGGAGGTGGTACGGGAATACGAAAAAACGCTAATCGATGAACTGAACCTGCTGCGCGAGTCGGCAAACGCCATCCAGCTGCGTCGCAATTTTGAAAACAGCCCGATGCTGTATGTCCCTGAAGTCTATTCTGACTACTGCAGCCAGAACATGATGGTTATGGAGCGTATTTACGGTATTCCTGTCTCGGATGTCGTGGCCCTGGAGAAGCAGGGAACGAACATGAAGCTGTTGGCCGAACGTGGCGTACAAGTCTTCTTTACCCAGGTCTTCCGCGACAGCTTTTTCCACGCAGACATGCATCCGGGCAATATCTTTGTGAGCTATGAGCATCCGGATGACCCGCAATATATCGGCATTGACTGCGGTATTGTCGGTTCGCTGAATAAAGAAGATAAGCGTTATCTGGCGGAGAATTTTATCGCCTTCTTTAACCGCGACTACCGTAAGGTGGCCGAACTGCACGTCGATTCAGGATGGGTTCCGCCGGATACCAATGTCGAAGAGTTCGAGTTTGCCATCCGTACCGTCTGCGAACCGATTTTTGAAAAACCGCTGGCGGAAATCTCGTTCGGTCACGTGCTACTGAATCTGTTTAACACCGCTCGCCGCTTCAACATGGAAGTGCAGCCACAGCTTGTTTTACTCCAGAAAACATTACTTTACGTTGAAGGTGTAGGTCGACAGCTCTATCCTCAGTTAGACTTGTGGAAGACGGCGAAACCTTTCCTGGAATCCTGGATTAAAGATCAGGTTGGCATTCCGGCACTGGTACGTGCGTTCAAAGATAAAGCCCCGTTCTGGGTTGAAAAAATGCCGGAGCTTCCTGAACTGGTGTATGACAGTTTGCGTCAGAGCAAGAACCTGCAACTCAGCATGGATAAAATCGCCCACGAGCTTCAGTCGAATCGTGTGCGTCAGGGCCAGTCTCGCTATCTGTTTGGTATTGGCGCAACACTGCTGCTAAGTGGTACGTTGTTGTTAATCAACCGTCCGGACTGGCAGATGGCGCCCGCCTGGCTGATGGCCGCCGGAATAGTGGTCTGGTTCGTTGGCTGGAGAAAGACGCGCTGAACAGTCGTCGCTATCACCAGGCTGCGTACGTATAATGCGGCCTGACTAATTAATCATCTATCACTGAGGAATTTGTATGGGTGGTATCAGTATCTGGCAATTGTTAATTATTGCCGTCATCGTCGTGCTGCTGTTTGGCACCAAAAAGCTCGGTTCTATCGGTTCCGATCTGGGCGCGTCTATCAAAGGCTTCAAAAAAGCGATGAGCGATGATGAGAACAAGCAGGATAAAACCAGCCAGGATGCTGATTTCACTGCTAAGTCCATCTCCGACAAGCAAGAAGATGCCAAAAAGGAAGACGCTAAACGCCACGATAAAGAGCAGGTATAAGTCGTGTTCGACATTGGTTTTGGTGAGCTGCTGCTGGTCTTTGTGATTGGCCTGATTGTGCTGGGTCCGCAGCGTTTACCCGTTGCAGTAAAAACGGTTGCGGGGTGGGTGCGTGCGCTTCGTTCGCTGGCGACTACCGTACAGAACGAGCTGGCGCAGGAGCTTAAGCTGCAGGAATTTCAGGAAAGCCTGAAAAAGGTTGAGAGGGCGAGCATGGATAACCTGACGCCGGAACTGAAAGCTTCAATGGATGAACTGCGCGAAGCGGCAGAATCCATGAAGCGCTCCTACAGCGTCAACGATCCTGAAAAAGCGAGCGATGAAGCAAACACCATTCACAACCCGGTGGTGAAGAACAGTGAAGCGCAGCGCGAGGGCGTAACGCCTGCCAGCGCGGAGCATCAGGCCACCGCGCCTGAACATACGCCGCAGGAACCTGAACTGAAAAAACAGGCGCAGCCGGAAGACCCTGTGGTCAAAGCGGCTGAGGCAAAGCCCGCCGCGCCTGTTACCGAATCATCCCCCTCGTCGAGTGATAAAGCGTAAACATGGCAGTAGATGATACTCAACCGCTCATTACGCACCTCATAGAGCTGCGTAAGCGCCTGTTAAACTGCATTATTGCGGTTTTCGTTATTTTCTTATGCCTGGTTTATTTCGCCAACGATATCTACCAGGTTGTCTCTGCGCCGCTGATAAAGCAGATGCCGCTGGGCGCGACGATGATCGCGACGGACGTTGCTTCGCCGTTCTTCACGCCCATTAAGCTCACGTTCTGGGTATCGTTGATTGCTTCTGCTCCGGTCATTCTTTACCAGGTCTGGGCGTTTGTGGCGCCGGCCTTGTATAAGCATGAACGCAAACTGGTGATCCCGTTGCTGGTCTCCAGCTCGCTGCTGTTCTATATCGGCATGGCGTTTGCCTATTTCGTGGTCTTCCCGCTGGCCTTCGGCTTCCTGACGCATACCGCGCCAGAAGGGGTACAGGTGTCGACCGATATCGCCAGCTATCTCAGCTTTGTGATGGCGCTGTTTATGGCGTTCGGCGTGGCGTTTGAAGTGCCGGTAGCGATTGTGCTGCTTTGTTGGGTAGGGGTGACAACCCCGGATGACCTGCGTAAGAAGCGTCCGTACATCCTGGTCGGCGCATTTGTGGTCGGCATGCTGCTGACGCCACCCGATGTCTTCTCGCAAACGTTGCTGGCCATACCGATGTATTGCCTGTTTGAGGTTGGCGTCTTCTTCTCACGTTTCTATGTGGGGAAAGGGCGTCGATCAGAGGACGAAGACGACGTCTCTGAAAAGAGCACTGAAGAGTAAAACCAGCCGCCCGTCAGGGCGGTTGTCATATGGGGATCTGCATGTTTGATATCGGACTCAACCTGACCAGTTTGCAGTTTGCGAAAGATCGTGACGACGTGGTGGCGCGTGCGTTTGACGCTGGCGTAAAAGGCCTGCTGTTGACAGGCACCAATCTGCATGAAAGCGAGCAGGCGCGACAGCTGGCTCAACGCTACGATCGCTGCTGGTCTACCGCGGGCGTGCATCCTCACGACAGTAGCCAGTGGACCTCGGAGAGTGCTGAAATCATACACAGGCTGGCGAAAACATCCGAAGTGGTGGCCATCGGTGAATGTGGCCTCGATTTCAACCGCAATTTTTCCACCCCTGCCGAACAGGAAAACGCGTTTACGGCGCAACTCGCCCTGGCGGCCGAGCTTGAAATGCCGGTGTTTATGCACTGTCGTGACGCGCATGAGCGCTTCCTCGCGCTGCTGGACCCCTGGCTGGATAAACTGCCTGGCGCAGTGCTGCACTGCTTTACCGGTACTCGTCAGGAGGCGCTGGACTGTCTGGATCGTGGGCTTTATCTGGGGATTACCGGCTGGGTGTGCGATGAACGTCGCGGGCTGGAGCTTCGCGAACTGTTGCCGGCGATCCCGGCCGACCGGTTGCTCTTCGAAACCGACGCGCCTTATTTATTGCCGCGTGATATCAAACCAAAACCGGCATCGCGACGTAACGAACCGGCCTGGCTGGGGCATATTGTCACGAGCGTGGCGCAGTGGCGCGGAGAAGATCCGAATGGGTTATCTGCGCTGACGGATGACAACGTGCGTCGCCTGTTTGGCATTGATTTTTAAACTTTGCGGAAGTCGGTGTTTTTCACGCTTTGCAGCACCTGCTTATTAAGCAGATTGAGCAACAGCATGGAGCGTGCTTCACCGTCTGGCTCGGCGAATATCGCCTGCAGGCCTTCGAAGGCACCTTCGGTGATGACAACACTGTCTCCCGCGTACGGGGTTTCCGGGTCGGTAATATCTTCAGGTTGTTGATAAACCGAAAGCTGATGGATCACCGTCGACGGCACCGTTGCCGGGTGCGCACCAAAACGGACAAAATGGCTGACGCCACGCGTGGCACTGATGGTAGTGGTGTGGATCACTTCCGGGTCGAATTCCACGAACAAATAGTTCGGAAATAACGGCTCACTGACGGTTGTGCGCTTCCCGCGCTGCATTTTTTCAAGCGTGATCACGGGTGTCAGGCAATTTACAGACTGACGTTCTAAATGTTCCTGCGCGCGCTGAAGCTGCCCGCGTTTGCAATACAGTAAATACCAGGCCTGCATAATCACTCTTTCCCTTAGTTTCGGGCGCAAGCATATCAAAACCCTGGCGGGATCGCTAAGTTGATTATAATGGCCGAAATGGGAACAGGATGCAGAAGTTCACGCTAATTTAACAAAATTACAGCATCACGCAGGCTTACGCCGTATAATGAAGCGCTTACAGAGAGGCCATGATTAACTGCATGAAATACCACGATCTCCGCGACTTCCTGACGCTGCTGGAAAAGCAGGGCGAACTCAAACGCATTACGCTTCCTGTCGATCCTTATCTGGAAATGACAGAAATTGCTGACCGCACCCTGCGTGCCGGTGGTCCGGCGCTTCTGTTTGAAAACCCGAAAGGTTATTCAATGCCGGTGCTGTGCAACCTGTTTGGGACACCTCGGCGTGTGGCGTTGGGCATGGGGCAAGAGGACGTCACCGCGTTACGTGAAGTAGGTAAACTTCTCGCGTTTCTGAAAGAGCCGGAGCCACCGAAAGGCTTCCGCGATCTGTTCGATAAACTGCCGCAGTTTAAGCAGGTACTGAACATGCCAACCAAACGCCTTCGCGGCGCGCCATGCCAGCAGAAAGTGCTGGAAGGCGATGCGGTTGATCTGACCAAAATCCCGATCATGCAGTGCTGGCCTGAAGATGCTGCGCCACTCATCACCTGGGGGCTCACCGTCACACGCGGGCCACACAAAGAGCGTCAAAATCTGGGTATTTACCGCCAGCAGCTGATTGGCAAGAATAAGCTCATTATGCGCTGGCTGTCGCATCGCGGTGGCGCGCTGGATTTCCAGGAGTGGTGCGCTGCGCACCCGGGCGAGCGTTTTCCGGTCTCTGTTGCGTTAGGTGCCGACCCCGCCACCATTCTGGGCGCGGTCACGCCAGTGCCGGATACGCTGTCGGAATATGCCTTCGCAGGACTGCTGCGTGGCACCAAAACGGAAGTCGTGAAGTGTATCTCTAACGACCTCGAAGTGCCCGCGAGTGCAGAGATTGTCCTGGAAGGTTACATTGAACAGGGCGAGCTGGCACCCGAAGGCCCGTACGGTGACCACACGGGCTATTATAACGAAGTGGATAACTTCCCGGTGTTTACCGTCACGCACATTACCCAGCGTGAAGATGCGATTTATCACTCCACTTATACCGGACGTCCACCGGACGAACCCGCAGTGCTGGGCGTGGCGCTGAATGAAGTGTTTGTGCCGATCCTGCAAAAGCAGTTCCCGGAAATTGTTGATTTCTATCTGCCGCCTGAAGGATGCTCGTATCGCCTGGCGGTGGTCACAATGAAGAAGCAGTATCCTGGCCACGCGAAACGCGTGATGATGGGCGTATGGTCTTTCCTGCGCCAGTTTATGTATACCAAATTTGTGATTGTCTGCGATGATGACGTTAACGCCCGCGACTGGAATGATGTTATCTGGGCCATTACCACGCGAATGGATCCGGCGCGCGACACGGTGTTAGTGGAAAACACGCCGATAGATTATCTGGATTTTGCCTCGCCGGTTTCCGGACTTGGCTCAAAAATGGGACTGGATGCCACAAATAAATGGCCTGGCGAAACCGACCGTGAATGGGGTCGCCCGATCAAGAAAGATCCTGCTGTGACCGCGCGAATTGACGCGATCTGGGACGAACTGGCCATAATGAGTAACGGTAAACCGCAGGCTGACCGTTAAGCCCTATAGACTTCCCGACAGAGAGAGCGAATGACAACCTTAAGCTGTAAAGTGACCTCGGTAGATGCTATCACCGACACCGTATATCGCGTCCGTTTAGTGCCTGAAGCGGCATTCTCTTTCCGTGCTGGTCAGTACCTGATGGTCGTGATGGATGAACGTGATAAGCGTCCTTTCTCTATGGCCTCAACGCCAGCGGAGCAGGAATTTATTGAGCTTCATATTGGTGCGTCAGAGCTTAACCTGTATGCGATGGCGGTGATGGATCGGATCCTGAAGGAACGCGAAATCGTAGTGGATATTCCACACGGTGAAGCGTGGCTGCGCGATGACGAAGACCGTCCACTGATCCTGATCGCTGGTGGCACAGGCTTCTCGTATGTGCGCTCTATTCTGTTGACCGCACTGGCCCGTAATCCAGACCGTGATATCACCATTTACTGGGGTGGCCGCGAAGAGAAACATCTCTACGACCTCTCTGAGCTGGAAGCGCTGAGCGTTAACCATCCCAACCTGCGTGTTGAGCCGGTGGTTGAGCAGCCGGAAGAGGGCTGGCGTGGGCGTAGCGGGACGGTGCTGACGGCGGTACTGCAGGATCATGGCACGCTGGCAGGGCACGACATCTATATCGCGGGCCGCTTTGAGATGGCGAAAATTGCCCGTGACCTGTTCTGTAACGAACGTGATGCACGTGAAGATCGTCTGTTTGGCGATGCGTTTGCGTTTATCTAAATAAAAAACCCGCCCCTGACAGGCGGGAAGAACGGCAACTAAACTGTCTCTCTTCGCCAATGGCGTCACTTGCGGCGAGGTACCTCTCGTAGGCCGGGAAAGCGCAGCGCCTCCCGGCAAAAGCCCGATGGCGCGATGCTTATCGGGCCTACGTTATCGCCTTACACTCTCTCAAACACCGTCGCGATACCCTGACCCAACCCAATACACATCGTTGCCAGACCAAACTGCGCGTCTTTGCGTTCCATCAGGTTAATCAGCGTTGTGCTAATACGCGCCCCGGAGCAGCCCAGCGGGTGACCGAGGGCGATCGCGCCGCCGTTGAGGTTAATCTTCTCGTCGATCTGCTCCATCAGCCCCAGATCTTTGATGCACGGCAGGATCTGCGCGGCGAACGCTTCATTCATCTCAAACAGGTCGATATCGCTGGTGGTCAATCCCGCTTTTTTCAGCGCCAGCTTCGAGGCCGGAACCGGGCCGTAGCCCATGATTGAAGGATCGCATCCTACAACCGCCATCGAACGTACCCGAGCGCGTGGCGTTAACCCCAGCTCGCAGGCGCGGCTTTCGCTCATAACCAGCATCGCGGCCGCTCCGTCAGACAGCGCTGACGAGGTCCCTGCTGTAACCGTGCCGGTAACCGGGTCAAACGCCGGACGCAGTGTGGACAGCGCTTCAACGGTGGTTTCCGGACGGATCACTTCGTCGTAGCTGAACTGTTTCAGAACGCCGTCAGCGTCGTGGCCGCCGGTCGGGATGATCTCATTCTTAAACGCGCCGGATTGCGTGGCGGCCCATGCGCGAGCATGAGAACGCGCGGCAAAGGTATCCTGCATTTCACGGCTGATGCCGTGCAGACGGGACAGCATTTCGGCGGTCAGTCCCATCATGCCTGCGGCTTTCGCCACGTTACGACTCATGCCAGGGTGGAAATCGACCCCGTGGCTCATTGGCACATGGCCCATGTGTTCCACGCCGCCGACCAGGCAGGCCTGGGCATCGCCGGTCATGATCATACGTGCCGCATCATGCAGCGCCTGCATTGAGGAACCGCACAGACGGTTGACGGTCACTGCCGGCACCGAATGCGGGATCTCCGCCAGCAGCGACGCATTACGGGCAATGTTGAAGCCCTGCTCAAGCGTCTGTTGCACACAGCCCCAGTAGATATCGTCGAGCGCAGCCGGGTCCAGCGCCGGATTACGCGCCAGCAGGCTACGCATCAGGTGCGCTGAGAGATCCTCAGCACGCACGTTACGGAAGGCACCGCCTTTTGAACGGCCCATTGGGGTGCGAATCGCATCAACAATGACAACCTTTTCCATTGTGACTCCTTAAGCCGTTTTCAGCTCGCCAACCGGGCGGGCTGGCTCAACTGCTGGGTAATAGGTTTCGTTATGGCGCGCTTTGTTACGCAGCCCTTCCGGCACGTCATAAAGCGGGCCGAGGTGTTGATACTGCTGCACCATATCGAGATAGCGGGCGCTGCCGAGCGTATCCAGCCAGCGGAACGCGCCGCCGTGGAACGGAGGGAAGCCCAGGCCATAGACCAGCGCCATATCGGCCTCTGCCGGGCTGGCGATAATGCCTTCTTCGAGGCAACGCACCACTTCGTTGATCATTGGAATCATCATCCGGGCGATGATTTCATCGTCCGTGAAGTCACGTTTTGGCTGACTCACCCCGGCCAGCAGGCTATCCACCGCCGGATCTTCTTCTTTCTTCGGTTTGCCTTTGCTGTCTTCTTTATAGCGCCAGAAGCCCAGACCGTTTTTCTGACCGAAACGGTTAGCTTCGAACAGGGCGTCAATCGCATCGCGATAATCTTTCTGCATGCGCTGCGGGAAACCCGCTGCCATAACCGCCTGTGCATGATGCGCGGTATCAATGCCAACCACATCCAGCAGATACGCCGGACCCATTGGCCAGCCGAACTGTTTTTCCATCACTTTATCGACTTTGCGGAAATCCGCGCCGTCGCGCAGCAGCTGGCTGAAACCCGCGAAGTAAGGGAACAGCACGCGGTTGACGAAAAAGCCCGGGCAGTCGTTGACCACAATCGGGGTTTTGCCCATCTTGCTTGCCCACGCCACCACTTTTGCGATGGTATCGTCAGAGGTTTTTTCACCGCGGATCACTTCGACCAGTGGCATACGGTGCACCGGGTTGAAGAAATGCATTCCGCAGAAGTTTTCCGGGCGCTTCAGGACGCTTGCCAGCTCGCTAATCGGAATCGTCGAGGTGTTAGAGGCCAGTACGGTCTCCGGACGCACTTTCTCTTCCGTTTCGGCCAGCACCGCTTTCTTCACTTTCGGGTTCTCTACCACGGCCTCAACCACCACATCGACGCGGTCAAAACCGGTGTATTCCAGTACGGGCTGGATAGTGGAGATCACGCCTGCGAGTTTCAGACCGTCAATTTTGCCGCGTTCCAGCTGTTTATTGAGCAGCTTGGCCGCTTCGGTCATCCCCAGCGTCAGGGATTTCTCGCTGATGTCTTTCATCACCACCGGCACGCCCTTCCAGGCGGACTGGTAAGCGATGCCGCCGCCCATAATGCCTGCGCCAAGGACCGCCGCATGTTTTGGCGTCTCAACGTTTTTCGTCAGCTGTTTTGCTTTGCCTTTCACGAACTGATCGTTGAGGAAGATGCCAACCAGCGCGCGGGCTTCATTGGTGTGTGCCAGCGGGACAAAGCTCTGGTTTTCGAGCTTTAGTGCTTCGTCGCGGCCAAAGCGGGCTGCGGCTTCAATGGTTTTCACCGCCGTGATCGGCGCCGGGTAGTGTTTACCCGCCGTCTGCATCACCATACCTTTGGCGATGGTGAAGCTCATGGCCGCTTCAATCTTGCTGAGCTTTAACGGCTCCAGTTTCGGCTGGCGTTTGGCCTTCCAGTCGAGATCGCCGTTAATGGCCTGGCGCAGAATGGCAAGGGAGCCTTCAATCAGTTTTTCTGGTTTCACGACGCCATCGACCAGGCCGATTTTTTGTGCCTGCTCTGCGCCGACATCTTTACCTGCGGCAATGATTTCCAGGGCGCTGTCGGCGCCCAGCATGCGCGGCATACGTACGGAGCCGCCAAAG
This sequence comes from Enterobacter sp. WCHEn045836, assembly GCF_003965585.1. Taxonomy (NCBI): domain Bacteria; kingdom Pseudomonadati; phylum Pseudomonadota; class Gammaproteobacteria; order Enterobacterales; family Enterobacteriaceae; genus Enterobacter; species Enterobacter sp. WCHEn045836. The sequence continues at coordinate 4,738 of NZ_RXPT01000023.1, read as the reverse complement.
CCCGGCATAATGCCCAATTTGGTTTCCGGCAGACCGATGCGCAGATCCGGCGTGGCAAGGCGGTAGTCGGTGGCCAGCACGCATTCACAGCCGCCGCCCAGCGCGTAGCCGTTAACGGCGGAAAGGGTCGGGACAGGCAGATCTTCCAGACGATTGAAGACGCTGTTGGCAAAGTGCAGCCACTGGCTCAGCTGTTCTTCAGGCACCAGGAACAGTGAAAGAAATTCGGTGATATCGGCACCGACAATAAAGGCCGCTTTGTTCGAGCGCAGCAGCAGCCCTTTTAAATCAGTTTGCTTTTCAAGTACATCCAGCGCCTGGCCAAGACTGGCCACCGTCGCGGTATCGAGCTTATTGACTGAGCCGGGGGCATCGAACACCAGTTCGGCAATGCCATCTTCCAGCCAGTTGAGGTACAGGGTGTCGCCTTTGTAGAGCATGTCAGTCTCCTGAATCCAGCAAGTGGATCTGGTCATACCAGATGAGTCGGAGTGTGGGATTTATGTTAATAAAATGCAAATTACTCATTAAGAAATTGCTGCATTGATCACGGTCGGTGGAAATCACGCAGCCGGAGACAGGTGTGCTAAGATGCGAGGACTTGAGGTCAAAAAAACGAAAGGAAGAATGATGGACTCACTGGCTTCGCTTTATAAAAATCATATCGTTACCCTACAGGAACGTACCCGTGATGTACTCGCCCGCTTTAAGCTGGATGCGCTGTTAATCCACTCCGGCGAGCTGATGAATACCTTTCTGGACGACCATGCGTATCCGTTTAAAGTTAACCCGCAGTTTAAGGCCTGGGTGCCGGTAACCCAGGTGCCAAATTGCTGGTTGCTGGTGGATGGCGTGAACAAGCCGAAACTGTGGTTCTATCTGCCTGTCGATTACTGGCACAACGTTGAGCCACTGCCGACCAGCTTCTGGACAGAAGAAGTGGACGTTATTGCGTTACCAAAAGCCGACGGTATTGGCAGCCTGTTGCCAGCCGCGCGTGGCAATATCGCCTACATTGGTCCGGTACCAGAGCGTGCGCTGGGGCTGGATATCCCGGCAGACAAACTCAACCCGAAAGGGGTGCTGGATTATCTGCACTATTACCGCGCGTATAAAACCGACTACGAACTTTACTGCATGCGTGAAGCGCAAAAAACGGCGGTGAATGGCCACCGTGCGGCGCATGAAGCGTTCCAGTCCGGTATGAGCGAGTTCGATATCAATCAGGCATACCTCACCGCGACCGGTCACCGTGATACCGATGTGCCGTACAGCAACATCGTCGCCCTGAATGAACATGCGTCTGTGCTGCATTACACCAAACTGGATCACCATGTGCCGTCTGAGATGCGCAGCTTCCTGCTGGACGCGGGTGCAGAGTACAACGGCTACGCGGCAGACCTGACCCGTACCTGGGCGGCCAATGCGGATACCGATTTTGCGCACCTGATTAAAGACGTCAACGATGAGCAACTGGCGCTGATCAGCACCATGAAAGCCGGAACCAGCTATGTGGATTACCACATCCAGTTCCATCAGCGCATCGCTAAACTGCTGCGTAAACACCAGATTGTGAAAGACATGAGCGAAGAGGCGATGGTCGAAAACGATCTGACCGGGCCCTTTATGCCGCACGGTATCGGCCACCCGCTGGGTCTGCAGGTACACGATGTCGCGGGCTTTATGCAGGATGATACCGGCACGCACCTTGCCGCGCCGTCTAAATATCCTTACCTGCGCTGCACGCGTATTCTTGAACCGCGCATGGTGCTGACCATTGAGCCGGGGATCTACTTTATCGAATCGCTGTTAGCGCCATGGCGCGAAGGTCAGTTCAGCAAGCACTTCAACTGGGAAAAAATTGACGCGCTGAAACCGTTTGGCGGCATTCGTATCGAAGATAACGTGGTGATTCATGAGAACGGTATCGAGAATATGACGCGAGACCTGAAGCTGGCCTGATGGAAAGCTGGCTGATACCGGCTGAACCGGTCACCTTTGTTGAGGAAATCAAGAAAAGCCGCTTTATTACGCTGCTGGCACACACCGACGGCGTAGAGGCGGCAAAGGCATTTGTAGAGTCTGTCCGCGCTGCGCATCCTGATGCACGTCATCACTGCGTGGCGTGGGTCGCCGGGCCGCCGGACGACTCGCAGCAGCTGGGGTTTTCTGATGACGGTGAGCCTGCGGGCACTGCCGGTAAACCCATGCTTTCCCAGCTCATGGGCAGCGGTGTGGGCGAAATAACCGCCGTGGTCGTTCGTTACTACGGCGGCATCTTGTTAGGTACCGGTGGGCTGGTTAAAGCCTATGGCGGTGGCGTACAGCAGGCGCTTAATATGTTGGTCACCACCCGCAAAACGCCACTCACCGAATATACTTTGTTGTGCGACTACGCCCAGCTATCGGGTGTCGAAGCGCTGCTCAAACAGTTTAACGGTGTGATTGCACACAGTGATTACCAGGCAATGGTGCAATTGCGTGTGGCGCTTCCTCAGGCTGAACTGGCTGCTTTTTCGGCAAAACTGGCGGATTTTAGTCGCGGTTCGTTGCAATTGCTGCCGATTGAAGAATAATCCCCACCTCACTTTTTGAATACCAAAGGAAGCGGCAGAGATGCATTTTCGTGCCATAACCCGAATCGTTGGACTGCTGGTCATACTTTTTTCCGGGACGATGATTCTCCCAGGACTGGTGGCGCTTATCTACCGGGACGGTGCGGGGCGGGCATTTACCCAGACCTTCTTTGTCGCACTGGCGATTGGCTCACTGCTGTGGTGGCCAAACCGTCGTCAGAAAGGTGAGTTGAAATCACGTGAAGGGTTTCTGATTGTGGTGCTGTTCTGGACGGTGCTGGGGAGCGTCGGTTCGCTGCCCTTTATCTTCTCCGAACAACCCAACCTGAGCATCACAGATGCCTTTTTTGAATCCTTCTCCGGCTTAACGACCACCGGGGCGACAACGCTGGTGGGGCTGGATTCGTTACCCCACGCCATTCTCTTTTATCGCCAGATGCTGCAATGGTTCGGTGGTATGGGGATCATCGTCCTGGCTGTGGCTATCCTGCCGATTCTGGGCGTCGGGGGCATGCAGCTGTACCGGGCAGAAATGCCGGGGCCACTGAAAGATAACAAGATGCGCCCGCGTATTGCCGAGACGGCGAAAACCCTGTGGCTGATTTATGTTTTACTGACCGTCGCCTGTGCGCTGGCGCTGTGGTTTGCCGGCATGCCTGCGTTCGATGCCATTGGGCACAGCTTCGCGACAATCGCCATCGGCGGATTCTCTACCCACGATGCCAGCGTGGGCTACTTTAATAGCCCAACTATTAATACGATTATCGCTATTTTCCTGCTGATCTCCGGCTGTAACTACGGTCTACACTTCTCATTACTCAGCGGACGTAGCCTTAAGGTGTACTGGCGCGATCCCGAGTTCCGCATGTTTATTGGCGTCCAGCTCACGCTGGTGGTCATCTGTACGCTGGTGCTCTGGTTCCACGATGTCTATAACTCGGCGTTGACCACGCTAAACCAGGCGTTCTTCCAGGTGGTGTCGATGGCGACAACCGCAGGCTTTACCACGGACAGCATTGCCCGTTGGCCGCTGTTCCTGCCCGTGCTGCTGTTGTGCTCTGCGTTTATTGGCGGCTGCGCCGGATCGACGGGCGGTGGCCTGAAGGTGATTCGTATTCTGTTGCTCTTTAAGCAGGGGAACCGTGAGTTAAAACGCCTGGTGCACCCGAATGCGGTCTATAGCATCAAGCTGGGTAACCGGGCACTGCCGGAACGTATCCTTGAAGCGGTGTGGGGGTTCTTCTCGGCGTATGCCCTGGTCTTTATCGTCAGTATGCTGGCGATCATCGCGACGGGGGTGGATGATTTCTCTGCCTTTGCGTCCGTTGTGGCAACACTTAATAACCTCGGGCCTGGCCTGGGGGTCGTGGCGGATAACTTTGCCAGTATGAACCCGGTCGCGAAATGGATCTTAATCGCCAATATGCTGTTTGGGCGTCTCGAGGTCTTTACGCTGCTGGTGCTGTTCACCCCAACATTCTGGCGCGAATAAGGAGTCGTCGGTGAAAACACTTATTCTTTTCTCTACGCGAGACGGGCAAACGCGTGAGATTGCCTCTTATCTGGCTTCTGAATTAAAAGAGCTGGGCATTTACTCTGATGTGGTGAACCTGAACCGTACGGAGCAAATCACCTGGCAGGATTACGATCGTGTAGTCATCGGGGCGTCTATTCGTTACGGTCATTTCCATCCTGCGCTGGATCGCTTTGTGAAAAAGCATACGGCGGTACTCAATAAGCTGCCAGGGGCGTTCTACTCGGTCAACCTGGTGGCGCGCAAAGCAGAAAAGCGTACACCGCAGACCAACAGCTACACGCGCAAGTTTTTACTGAACTCTCCGTGGCGGCCAGATCTCTGCGCGGTCTTTGCAGGGGCGCTGCGTTATCCTCGCTATCGCTGGTATGACCGCTTTATGATTCGCCTGATTATGAAAATGACCGGCGGTGAAACCGATACGCGTAAAGAAGTGGTTTATACCGACTGGTCTCAGGTGGCCAGTTTTGCGCGGGAAATCGCGCATTTATCACGCGATTCGCAGCGTAAATAAGCACAGAGTTTGAAAAGTGAGCGAACGAAAAGTTTTTTGTATTTTGTGCTTGTCACTTCAGAATAACTCCCTATAATGCGCCTCCACTGACACGGAACAACGGCACACACGCCG